>JAKSQC010000049.1 GCA_024404325.1 Clostridia bacterium | reverse complement strand
TGGCTGGGGAATAGGGATTCGAACCCCAACAAACAGAGTCAGAGTCTGTCGTGCTACCATTACACAATTCCCCAAAATTTTGCAACAAAAATATTATACCGCATTTTTATAATATGTCAAGGATATTTTTGCTTAAAAGTACTATAATTATTCAAAAAACGGCGTTTTGACATGCAAAACGCCGTAAATATCTCTTATTCTTTTTTAGCACTTCTCGGCGATTTCAAAAATCTTTGCGGGAAGTTCAGATTCATCACAGGATACCGTGAATATAAATTCAACGTCATCTATTTTTGAAAGTCTTTCAAGGAAAGATGAAAGCTCGTTATAATCACGGCTACCTATTCTAAGTGTTGCGTCACCGTAAATGTGAGTAACGTCATTATTTCCTGCCTTGATACCCGAAAGCATACCAAAATATTCACCGTATCCGCAAATACCGTATGCATCTGCATCAATCAGTCTTGCTTTATGGCTCACGGAAAACGTAAGGGTATCACCCTTTTCTATGCAGACAACGTTTCCAAGGCTTGTTTCTGCCGAGGAATTTACCATATCTACTAATTTTTTGGTTTTACCCGAACCCTTTTTTCCGATGATTAGTTTAATCATTTGTAACAACTCCTTTATATTGATGCCGTATAATACGGCTTTTGCCAAAATTTATTTTGAAAGACGTGCTTCAAGTTCTGCTTTTTTGTCTTCATAACCGGGTTTGCCGAGCAGTGCAAACATATTCTTTTTATAACTCTCTACTCCCGGTTGGTCGAACGGATTAACGCCTAACATATATCCCGATAAAGCACAAGCCTTTTCAAAGAAATAAATAAGTCTGCCTAAGTTTTCCTCGTCCGCCTTATCAACCGAAATAACAAGATTCGGAACACCGCCGTCGGTATGGGCAAGTACTGTACCCTCGAACGCCTTTTCGTTCACATAGGACATTGTCTTGCCTGCAAGGAAATTAAGACCGTCGCCGTCATTTTCCTCTTTTTCTATTGTTACATCGCTTCCGTTATCGCCTATGGTTACAACGGTTTCAAACATTATTCTGCTGCCGTCCTGTATAAACTGTCCCATAGAATGTAAATCTGTTGAAAAGACAACCGACGCAGGAAGAAGTCCCTTATTATCTTTGCCCTCGCTTTCTCCGAACAGTTGCTTAAACCATTCAGCCATCATTGTAAAGCGTGGCTCGTAACTTACAAGCATTTCAACCGATTTTCCCTTACGGTAAAACGCGTTTCTCAGTGCCGCGTATCTATAGCAGGGGTTATTTTCAATATCAGGTATATTGTAATCAATCGAGGCGTCATACGCACCCTTCATAAGTTTATCAATATCCGCACCTGCCGCCGCAATCGGCAACAGACCAACGGCAGTAAGAACGGAAAATCTACCGCCTACGTCATCAGGCACTACAAAACATTCGTAACCCTCTTTATCGGCAAGTTGTTTAAGCGTACCGCGTGATTTATCGGTTGTGCAGTAAATACGTTTTGCCGCTTCTTGTTTACCGTAATGCTCTTCAAGATATTTTCTAAATACCCTGAATGCAACGGCAGGTTCTGTGGTAGTTCCCGATTTTGATATAATGTTTACCGAAACTCTTTTACCCTCGCAGAGTTTAAGAATATCGGAGAGTGCAGAACCGCTTATACTATTACCCGAAAAGTATATTTCAGGTGCATTTCCTCTTAAAGCGTTATAGTATTGACCCTTTAAAAATTCAATAGCCGCACGGGCACCCAAATACGAACCGCCGATACCGATAACAATTAAAATATCGGTATCCGACTGAATTTTTTTAGCCGCCGCTTTAATTCTTGCAAATTCCTCTTTGTCATAGTTACAGGGTAAATTTACCCAACCCAAAAAGTCATTACCAAGACCGCTTTTATCGTTAATAATCTTATGGGCGGTTTCAACTTGAGCCTTTAGTCCCACAAGGTCATTTTCTCTTATAAACTGTTTTGCATAAGAACTGTTAAACTTCAAAGACATTTTTTAATTTCCTCCAACTTTACTATGGTTTTATTTTACAATATTTTATACTTAATTGCAAGAGCAAATATAAATATATTATTTGTTTTTACAGTACAAACAATCCCTTTATAATTAAAGACAATGCAACCGCAAAGTTCATACGTTTTATATCGCTTTTTGCCGTTATATCAACAGAGCCGATTTGTTCGTCACCGACGTACACGTCAACGCTTCCTAATTTATTACCCTTTTTAACGGGTGCTGTAACCTTGTCTTTAAGGTTTACTTTTTGGGTGATTTTTGCACTGTCAGATTTTTTAAGAAGTATATTTATATTATCCTTTGCGGTGACCTTAACACTTTTTTCAGTGCCTTTTTCCACCTTAACGGTAGTGTTTTTCTTAAGTTCGGGTTTAATTACGCTGAAACTGTAATTTGCAAAACCGTAATCAAGCAGTTTTTTAGCACCGTTAAAGCGGTCATTTGAGGTATCACCGCCCATTATTACCGCCACAAGTTCCATACCGTTTCTCTGTGCGGTCGCAGAAAGGCAATAGCCTGCTCCCGAAGTTGTACCCGTTTTAAGACCTGTTGTACCCTTATAAAATCTTACGAGTTTATTTGTGTTTACAAGTTCGCTTTTACCGTCACGCAAAGAGTCCATCCAAACGGTAGAGTAATTCTTTACAAGTTGATGCTTAATCAGTTCGCAGGACATAATTGCAACGTCGTGTGCGGTAGTGACGTGACCTTCGGCGTCAAGTCCCGTACAGTTGATAAATTTTGTGTTTGTCATACCGAGACTTTGTGCCTTTTCGTTCATCATAGCAACAAAGCCTTCTTCGCTTCCTGCTACCGCTTCTCCGAGTGCTACCGTCGCATCGTTTGCCGAGGCTATAAACGCCGCCTTTAAAAGGTCATCTACCGTCATACTCTCGTTTGGTTCAAGCCATATCTGCGAACCACCCATACTGCAAGCGTGCTCGCTGGCAGAAATTACGCTGTCAAGCGACAAATCTTTACGGTCTATTGCTTCCATAACAAGCAGTAAGGACATTATTTTTGTTATTGACGCAGGCGGAAGCACCTCGTCTGCATTTGATTCGTAAAGTATCTGTCCCGTATACGGCTCCATAAGTATGGAAGACTTTGCTTTAATATCAAGTGTCTGACCTATCTTAGCGTCCGTAACCGTGGTGTCAATCGGAATGTTGATGTCGGAAATGTCACACTCGCTCGACACCGTAACCGCCTCGTTTGCAGTTACGTTAAAACCAAAGGTTAAAAAAAGAACTAAACAAAGTAAAATACTAACTGCTTTTTTATTTAAAGATTTCAAAAGGCATACCCCCCTACAAAATAAGGATATGCCGTTACATTTAAAAAAATTATTTAATTTAATATCCTAATTCTTCGTCGCAGATAATTACCGTTATACGGTCTTTTTCTCTCTGCTTTGCCGAAACTAAATACTGACAGCAAATTCGTCTTTCACTGTCGCAACCGCTTGCAATATCGGGGTTATCGTTATTTAATAGAGATATACAATGCCCTAACTTTGCACAGGGTGTATCAAGGTTAAGCCTTACACAGTTTTTCGGTGCGGCAATACGCTTTACCCGTAAAAATCCCTCTTTTACGTCCTTAACGATTTTGTTTTTACCCACTACCATTATTACCTTTTTAGGGCCGAACGCTATGGCAGATACCCTGTTTGCATTGCCGTCTACGTTTATAAGTTCGCCGTTTTCCGTTAAAGCGTTTGCCGAGCATAAATAAAAGTCACAACCTATTACCGAGCGGTAAACTTCTTCCCGCTCACTTTTTGTAATACCGTTTCTGTTGCGGTCTAGAAAAATATATTTATCACTTTTTATAAGTTCGCTTATGCCACACTCTTTAAGTGACATTGAGCCTCCGCAACTAACGGTGCAACCGTCAAAAAGCATTTTCTCAACTTCTGCTTTGGCATCTTCTTTTGTTTTTACATGAATTGCTTTAATGTTGTTTCTTTCAAGTGCTTTGATTATGTTTTCCATTACTTAACGCCTCTTTCTATTATTCCACCGCCTAATACGGTATCGTTATCGTAAAACACTGCCGACTGCCCTGCACTCGGTGCTCTTTGGGGATTGGCAAATTCTATTACTGCCGTATTTTCCGACGTGGGGTGAAGTACGGCAGGCTGTTCTGTGTGACGGTAACGCAGTTTTGCCTTTATTTTTATATCACCGCTTAGTTTATCAAACGGTATATAGTTTATATTATTTACTTCCACTCTTTTATAGAACAGACCGTCCTCGTCGCCTACCGTTACGGTATTTGCGGTAACGTCCTTATTAAGTACAAATACAGGCTTTCCGAGTGCTATGCCAAGACCTTTCCTTTGACCTATCGTATAGTTTATTATTCCGCTGTGCGTACCTACCTTGTTGCCGAGGGTATCCATAAAATCGCCCGACGGAAATGTTTTTCCCTCAAAGGTTTCTATAAACTTTGCATAATCTCCGTCAGGCACGAAACATATATCCTGACTGTCGGGCTTATGTGCATTCTTAAACCCGTATTCGTCTGCTAATTCTCTTACCTGTACCTTTGTAAGACTGCCGAGTGGAAAAACCGTTTTTGAAAGACTTTCCTGCGAAAGACTGTATAAAACGTATGTTTGGTCTTTTGCTATGTCTTCGGGCTTTGTCAAAAGATATCTTCCGTTAGTGAACTTTATTTGTGCGTAGTGTCCCGTTGCGATTTTTCCGTAACCGATTTCTTCTGCCTTTTTTATCATATCGCCGAACTTAATATTCTTATTGCATACTATACAGGGGTTTGGTGTTCTGCCAAGGCGGTATTCTTCGGTAAAATTTTTAATAACCGTATCAGTAAACCTTTGCTTTAAATCAAGGGTAAAGTGGGGGATATTAAGTTTTTCGCAAACATTTTTTGCGTCAATACAGTCGTTTTCGGCGTTACAGTAAAGTTTAAGGGTAACGCCTGCTGTGTAAAAACCTAAATTTATAAGCAGTGCCGCCGCTACCGACGAATCTACCCCTCCGCTCATACCGACGAGTACTTTTTCCATAGTCTATCCTTTCGCCTTTTTTGGCTTGTGTACGTTTCTTATCGTCTTTTTAGTCTTTTTTGCGTGGCTTATTTCTTCCTTTAAAGGTGCTACAAGACAGTTCTTCGACGTTCCTATAAGGTCTGTTCTGCCCGCTTTTTTAAGTGCATCTAACACTATTTTTTGGTTTTCGGGCTTGTAATACTGCAATAATGCACGTTGCTGTGCTTTTTCCTGCGGTGTGCGTGGGACATATACTTCCTCTAATGTATACGGGTCAAGTCCCGTATAAAACATACAGGTTGAAACAGTACCGGGTGTAGGGTAAAAATCTTGCACCTGTTCGGGGTGTAAACCCTCTCTTTTTAAAAACAGGGAGAGTTCTATCGCATCTTTTAGCGTACTTCCGGGGTGCGACGACATAAGATACGGTACTAAATACTGCTTTTTACCCGCACTTGCCGAAAGCTCAAAAAACCTTTTTTTAAATTTTTCATAAACCGATATATCGGGTTTGCCCATTCTTTTAAGCACCGCTTTTGAACAATGCTCTGGAGCAACTTTTAACTGTCCGCTTATATGATACTTTACAAGTTCTTTAAAAAATTCTTCATTTTCGTCTGCTATAAGATAATCAAATCTTATTCCCGAACGGATAAACACTTTTTTAACTTTGGGTATTTTACGAAGTTTTCTAAGCAGACTTAAATAATCTGAGTGGTCAACCTTTAAAGCAGGGCAAATTTCGGGTGCAAGGCATTTTTTATCTGCACAAAGTCCTCTTTTAAGTTGTGCTTCGCAGGACGGAAAACGGAAGTTTGCCGTAGGGCCTCCGACATCGTGTATATACCCCTTGAAATCAGGCATTTCGGTTATCTTTTTAACCTCGTCTATTACAGACTCGTGACTTCGGCTTGTTATCTGTCTGCCCTGATGATACGCAATAGAACAGAAATTGCAAGCACCGAAACAACCTCTGTTATGTATTACCGAAAATTTAACCTCTTCTATACCCGGTACTCCGCCGAGTGCTTTGTATGACGGGTGATAGTCACGCATAAAGGGCAGAGAGTACACTTCGTCCATTTCTTCTTTTGTAAGAACGGGAGACGGTGGATTTTGCACCACTATCATATCCCCGTGACGCTGTATAACCTTTTTGCCCCTCACACTGTCATGCTCGGACTGTTGTATACGGCAGGATATTGCATACTGCCTTTTGCCGTTTGTATCAGGTCTGCTTACCGCCTCAAAGGACGGACATTCCTTTACGTTTGAAACCTCGTATTCGCTCGTTTTTACCGCATAGCAAGTGCCTGAAATATTTTTGAGGGAACGTATATCCCCACCGCTGTTAAGCCTATCGGCAATCTCGGTTATGTGCTTTTCGCCCATGCCGTACATAAGCAGGTCTGCACCTGAATCTAAAAGTATAGAAGGACGTACCCTATCGTCCCAATAATCGTAATGAGCAAACCGCCTTAAAGACGCTTCAAGTCCGCCTATCGCAATGGCTACGTCACCGTATATTCTGCGTAACGCTTTTGTATATACTATTACCGCCCTGTCAGGTCTTGCTCCCGCTTTTCCGCCTGCGGTATACGCATCGTCACTGCGTTTTTTCTTGGCGGCGGTGTAGTGTGCCACCATAGAGTCTATATTTCCGCTGTTTACAAGAAATGCAAGACGCGGTTTACCGAAACGCTTATAATCTTCGTCACATCTCGGTTGGGAAATAATACAAACCTTATATCCCTTGTGCTCAAGCACCCTTGAGATTATGGCAGTACCGAAACTCGGGTGGTCAACGTATGCGTCACCCGTTACTATTATAAAATCGGCTACGTCATAGCCAAATTTTTGCATTTCTTCTCTTGTAAGCGGTAAAAATGGCATAATTCTGCCCTCGTCCAAAATATATTTATTACAGTATAACATATTTTTTTATTCTGTACAACCTTTTCGGAGTGTGAAACCATGGACGAAGAAAAACAAAAAAATTTTAACACATTCACCGCTATTTGTATAACAGAAGCAATACTTGTAACGGTTCTCATTTTATCTATTTACATTATTAAAACTTTTGCACCGAGCAGTTTCGGCAAAATAAAAAAATGGTACAACGCTAATTTCCTTACCGAAACATCGGTGAGCGAAGTAATCGGAAGTGATGCCGATGAAGTTTAAAATTTTCGGGACGCAGATTTATGTATCTTTTCTGTTTTCCGCGGTAATAGCATTTATGCTTGCCACCGATAAAACGGGACTTGTCATTCCCACCCTCTTTGCTTCCCTCATTCACGAAGCAGGACATCTGTTTGCCATGTGGGTATGCGAATGTCAGCCTAAAAGTATCAGGCTTATCCCCGCGTCTGTGCAGATAACAAGAGGGTTTTCCGCAAAGCCACAAGGAGAACTTGCGGTATCTCTTTGCGGACCTATGGCAAATTTAATAGTCTTTGCGGTGCTGATTGTAAATTACATCTTCTTTAAGAATATTAACGTTTTGAGTTTTGCAATACTTAATCTTATTTTATGCATTTTTAATCTGCTGCCCGTAAACGGTCTTGACGGCGGAACACTGCTTACAATTCTTCTTTCAAAAAACACCGACCTTTACCGTGCACAGGGTATCGTTCGCATAATAACCGCCGTAATGTCAGCAGTTGTGTTTCTCTTGGGCGTTTATTTATGGACTTGCGGAAAATTAAATATTTCGGTATTTATAGTGGCGGTTTATCTGCTTATGTGTTGTATGTTGAGAATGTAACCTGTATTTCGTCGGCGAAGCCGACACCAACATTTTTCATTAGACGGTTATTCGTTATTCATTATTCATTATTCATTTAGAAAACCTATCACAATAATTTAATGAATACTGAAGACTTAAAACTGAAAAATGAATAATACAAAGCGAAAGCCTACCACTTTCGTGATAGGTTTTCGCTTTGGCGCGCTGAAGAAGATTCGCCCGCCGCAACTGTTGCGGCGGCACGCACGCGGACTCGGCAACCGTTCACCGAAAGGTTGCCGTTTTGCTTTGCAAAACCGTCCTGTTCGAATCTTCCCTTAAACAGTACAAAAAAATAACGCCACACCGCAAGGGTATGCCGTTATTTTTGGCGCGCTGAAGAAGATTCGAACTCCCGACCTTCTGGTCCGTAGCCAGACGCTCTATCCAGCTGA
>JAKSQC010000048.1 GCA_024404325.1 Clostridia bacterium | reverse complement strand
TTTTGTCTTCTTTTTTTGCTTACGAATAATCAAAAAATAAAGTGCCAAACCCATAACCGCAAGCCAAATTACCATAGTGATTATTGACTGTGTACCGTTTACCGTTCCTGCCGCTACCGTATTTTCTTTTGCCAAAGTGATGAAATTCAAATACATAATTTTTTTACCTCCATAACATTAACAAAACAATTATACAAAAATTAAAGACTAATTGCAAGGAAATAATTGTAAATTTTTATATTCTTCTGCCTAAGACTTCCTGCTTTTCTGCTTTAAACTGTGCAAAACTCCCCTTATCAATAGCCAAACGGATATCCTCCATTAGGTGATTATAAAACCAAAGATTATGAATTACCGTAAGACGTTGCGAAAGCATTTCCGTACTTTTAAGCAGATGTCTTATATAAGCCTTGCTGTATCTCTGACAAACGGGGCAACCGCACTCATCGTCAATAGGTGTCATATCATTATCGTATTTACTGTTATTTATGTTGATAATACCTTTTGAAGTAAATAAATGACCGTGACGTGCATTACGGCTTGGCATAACACAATCAAACAGGTCAATTCCTCTTTCTACGGCGTTTAAAATATTAAGGGGTGTACCAACGCCCATAAGATAACGTATCTTGTTTTCGGGCATAAACGGTGTCACGTTTTCAACAATATCATACATAACCTCCGTAGGCTCTCCTACGGCAAGACCTCCTATCGCATAGCCGTCAAGATTTAGGTCTGCTATTTCTTTCATATGTTCTATCCGAAGGTCTTTATATGTACAACCCTGATTTATTCCAAAGAGCATTTGCTGTGGGTTAATAGTAGTTTCAAGCGAATTTAGTTCTGTCATTTTGTCTTTACAACGCTTAAGCCAACGTGTTGTACGCTCGCAAGATGCTTTTGCATAGGAATATTCAGCAGGGTTTTCAACACATTCGTCAAACGCCATTGCAATAGTTGAGCCGAGATTCGACTGTATGGTCATACTCTCCTCAGGCCCCATAAAAATACGCCTGCCATCTATATGACTTGCAAAGGTTACCCCTTCTTCTTCAATACGTCTTAAAGAGGATAGCGAAAAAACTTGAAAACCTCCGCTATCGGTTAATATAGGTCCGTCCCAAGTGGTAAACTTGTGAAGTCCGCCACAGTTTTTAATAAGAGTATCATCAGGTCTTAGGTGCAGATGATATGTATTGCAGAGCATTACCTGACAGCCTATTTCTTTTAAATCTTTAGCGGAAACCGCACCTTTAATAGCACCTGCCGTTGCAACGTTCATAAATGCAGGTGTCTGAACAGTTCCTCTGTTGGTTACAAGTTCCCCTCTTCTTGCTCCGTTTTCGGTTTTAATTAGTTTATACATTTTTGCTCCTTAATTATGAAATAAACATCGCATCGCCAAAGCTGAAAAATCTATATTTTTCTGCTACCGCAATTTTATACGCATTCATTGTATTATCATAACCCGCAAATGCAGATACAAGCATAATAAGCGTACTTTCAGGTAAATGAAAATTAGTAATGAGTGCGTCCATACACTTAAAATTATAACCGGGGTAAATAAAAATTGAAGTATCGTCCGAACATTCTTTAATTTCTCCGTATTTTGTGGCTACACTCTCAAGCGTTCTGCAACTCGTTGTACCTACACATATAACCCTGCCACCGTCTTTTTTTGTTTTATTTATTATATCGGCAGTTTCTTTTGAAACGGTATAATGTTCCGAATGCATTTTATGTTCGGTTATTTCTTCTACCTTTACAGGTCTGAATGTTCCAAGACCGACGTGAAGCGTTACATAGGCGATTTTTACACCCATATCTTCGATTTTTGTAAGCATTTCAGGTGTAAAGTGCAGTCCTGCGGTAGGTGCGGCGGCTGAGCCTAATTCTTTTGAATACACCGTTTGATAACGTTCGCGGTCTTTTAGTTTTTCTTTTATGTATGGGGGAAGTGGCATCTGCCCTACCTTATCAAGCACAGAATAAAATTCACCGTCACAGTCAAACTTAATAATTCTGTTACCGTCAGGCAATACCTCTAAAACCTCTGCCGACAGTTCGTCTGAAAATATAAATTTATGTCCCGCTTTTGCTTTTTTACCCGGTCCTGCGAGTACCTCCCAAGTAAGCAACTGCTTTTGTTTAAGAAGTACAAATTCCACTACAGCACCGGTATCGGTACGAGTGCCGTAAAGACGTGCCGGAAGAACTCTTGTGTTATTAAGCACCAAACAGTCGCCTGCTTTTAAATAATCACATAAATTATGAAAAATACTATGCTCTACACTTCCGTTTTCCTTTGATAACACCAACAGTCTTGAAGAGTCTCTCGGCTCAATAGGTGTTTGTGCTATCAGTTCTTGAGGTAAATCATAGTAAAAATCGCTTGTTTTCATATAAACACCAATAACTTTCTTTAAATAACTGCATAAAATAGTTTGACAAACATATCTTACAATGTTATTATTTATTAAGTATTATTATATTGCAAAATTTTACAGATAGCAACTGTATTTTTTGACATTGGGGGATTTTGTATGAAAAAGTATAATGTAGGAATTATCGGTGCAACGGGTATGGTAGGTCAAAGATTTGCACTTTTGCTTGCTGACCATCCGTGGTTTAATGTAACCGCACTTGCGGCAAGTCCGAGAAGTGCCGGTAAAACATACGAGCAGGCAGTAGACGGAAGATGGGCTTTTAAAGTACCTATGCCTGAAAATCTTAAAGAATTAAACGTATATGACGCAATTGCTGATATAGATACAGTAGTTTCTAAGGTTGACTTTGTATTCTGTGCCGTTGATATGAAAAAAGACGAAATAAAGGCTCTTGAAGAAGCATACGCTAAAAAAGAGTGTCCGGTAGTATCTAATAACAGTGCCAACCGTTTTACACCCGACGTTCCTATGATTATTCCTGAAATAAATTCAGAACATATTGAGATTATTAAATCCCAGAGAAAAAGACTCGGTACGAAAAAAGGCTTTATCGCAGTTAAGTCAAACTGTTCTTTACAAAGTTATGTACCTGCTCTATATCCTCTCGATAAATTCGGCGTTGATAAATGTTTGGTATGTACTTATCAGGCAATTTCCGGTGCAGGTAAAACATTTGAGCGTTGGCCCGAAATGATTGATAACGTAATACCATATATCGGCGGCGAAGAAGAAAAGAGTGAACGTGAGCCGTTAAAAATTTGGGGTAAAATTGAGGGTGACGAGATAGTCCCCGCAAACTCACCGAAATTTACGGCACAGTGCTTAAGAGTTCCCGTATCGGACGGTCATATGGCGGCAGTTTTTGTTTCATTTAAGAATAAGCCCTCAAAAGAGGAAATTTTGGATATATGGAAAAACTTCAGCGGTGTACCGCAAGAACTTAACCTTCCCCACGCTCCTAAGCAGTTTATAAACTACTTTACCGAAGATAATATGCCACAGACAAATTTACACCGTAATCTTGAAAACGGTATGGCAATATCCGTAGGCAGACTTCGTGAAGATACACAGTATGATTATAAATTTGTCTGCCTTTCACACAACACCTTAAGAGGTGCGGCAGGCGGTGCGGTATTACTTGCCGAACTTCTCTGTGCTAAAGGATTTATGGACTAAGATTATAAAAAACAGGATGTGAAAAAATGATTAACGTACTTTTATCGGGTGCTTGCGGTAAAATGGGCAAAACAGTAAACCTTATTGCCGAAAATGACAGTGAGGTAAATATTATTTGCGGCGTTGACAAAGCAGATTTGATATGTGACTTCCCCGTATTTCACAGTTTTGACGATGTAAATGTTAAACCCGATGTAATTATTGATTTTTCTATCGCTTCGGCACTTGACGGCATCTTAAAGTATGCCGTTTCAAATAATATACCCGCTATTCTTGCAACCACCGGATATTCAAGCGAACAAATTGAAAAAATCAAAGAAGCGTCAAAAAAAATACCTATTTTCTTTAGTTTTAATATGTCAATCGGAGTAAATCTTTTATGCTCACTTGCAAAAAAAGTAAGCGGTGTATTAGGTGACGGTTTTGATATTGAAATAATTGAAAAGCATCATAATCAAAAAATAGATGCACCGTCAGGTACTGCCATTATGCTTGCTAACGCAATAAACGAACAGTGTGACGAAAAATACCGTTATGAGTATGACCGCCATTCAAAGCGTCAAAAACGGGATAAAAACGAAATCGGCATACATTCGATAAGAGGCGGTAACATTGTAGGCGAACACGATGTTATTTTTGCAGGCGAAGATGAGGTTATTACCCTATCGCACAGTGCAAATTAAAAAAAAATATTTGCAGTCGGTGCTATAAGGGCTGCAAAGTTTATTGTAAACAAACCGTCAGGTATGTATGATATGAATGACGTGTTTAATTTCTAACATTAAATAACAAAATGGGCTATCCAAACGGATAGCCCTTGATTTTTTGCTGTTGTTATGCTAATTAAAATTATTTTATTATTTTTTCTCCGGAAACATTTATATAATAACACTGATTTGCCGTATTATTAACTAAAGCCAATCCATCATTAAAACCGTAAAAATCGCATATACCATCATATTTTGTAATTTTTCCATTATAATCATAATGCTTATATGTACGGTTATTATAGTTATCTTCATCGCACACTTCAACTACAAATCCTGTTTCATCAAGCGGAAAATAATCATCATTGCTTCCTAATTTAATTGGATCAAACGCCGGCTTCCCATTTTTATTGAAAAGGCAAAGATATTCCGAACCAGTACCATTATCAATTTTTATTAAAAGATGGTCTTTTTCATAATAAATCCCTTTACCGTGATTACTAAACAAGTTGCCGATTTGATACTGCGAAAGATTCATAACGACTTTCCCGTTATAATCATACAAATTGATTTTTCTATCACTATCACCAAAAGAGTAGCCAACAAAAACATCATCCAACAATTTATCATCACTAAGGGCGTTCAAGATGTTAGGTACTAAAAGTTCGAAGGTAGCTTTTGTATCCATTGTGCCATTGCCACCGTTTGTGTTGTATTTATAAATGCCGGGTGTTTCTCCGTCATAAGCACGCGAATCATAACCTATTTCACTTACAATTAGTCGGTTTTCCAATGTCCCTCTTTCTCCTTGATCCCATGAAAATTCATATGTTGAAATGCTCCATTTGCCCTCTTCCGATAATTTAACTTCCCATTCACCTTTGTTGTTAATTACACCGAAAAGATATTTATCGCCCGAAAAAGATTCTTCCGTTTTTGTTACAATGACAAAACCATCAATATTTTTCGGCATTTCAAAAATATCAGCAATTTCATCATACCCACTCTTTTCAGGAGATGCAATAATTTTTCCTTTTTTGTTATAAATGCTATTTTCAGCAACTAAAATACCGTTAATAAACGCAGAGGAAAATATTGCTTCGTTCTCAAATTCAAATAGCTTTTCGCCTTTCGTGTTGATTGCTGCATATTTATAATTATCATCTGCATCTTTATACTGAATCATTGCTACACCATCTGAAAATGATGTGCCACCAATAATACCCATTCCGTTGGCAACAATATCAGTATCAGCATCATCTGATACTGCATTAACTGCAAAAATATACCATTTTCCGGATTTTTTTATCATTTTAAATTCCAATATTCCGGTGCTTTCCATTGGTGATTCAAGCATTTTTGAGTTTATAACAATACTATATTCAATGCAAAATATTGAAGAGAATTTTTCAACTTTTTTTGATTTAATTTCTTTTTGTTTAATTGAAATTTCTGTATCTGTCTCGGCAGAAAAAGCACTGCTGAAAAGTGATGAAAAAGCATTAGACATACCGTATGCATTTTCGATTCCCAATGCCTTACCGATAGAATTGGTGCCGGCTTCAACGATTGTTTGAATGTCAGGATCCATGCATTTAATACAAGTAGCGTTATCTCCTTTTTCCGTTGCTGTAATAAACTTTTCAATCACTTTCAGTGCTTTACTTTCATCTTTACTGCCACATGCGGTCAGCATAGTGATGAATAAAACAACTACCAATAACAATGAAACTGTTTTTTTCATATTCTTCATCCTTTACATAATATATTTTGTTAATATGGATATAAGCATTTTTATCGTATCACTTTTTCAAATTTCATCTCCTTGCCATGGTTTACCACTTATAGAAAAATTCCTACATACAATTATCAAAAGGTGTACTTTTTGACAAATGTGGGTTATGAAAAAACGAGCGTATAATTTATTGCTTATTAAACAAAAAAACACTTGATATTTCTGTAAATATATGGTAAAATCACTGTTGAAAACGGACTGTCAAAAAGTACACATTTTGACAGTCCGTTTTCTATCGATTACGTTTAATAATAAAGACTGCTTTTTATCCTTTTGGATAAGAAAGCAGTCTTTTGTCTGTTTGATTTAAGTTTATTATGCCTTTCCGACAGAGCCGAAAAGTTCCATTTTTTCTTTAACGGTTTCTTTAATTGCCTCAGTACCGTCTGCCAAAAGTTTTCTCGGGTCAAAGCCTTTGCCCTGCAAATCTTTGCCTGCTTCGATATACTTTCTCGTAGCAGCCGCAAAACTTAACTGACACTCGGTATTAACGTTGATTTTTGAAACGCCGAGAGATATTGCCTTTTTAATCATATCGGCAGGAATACCTGTACCGCCGTGTAAAACGAGTGGCATATCGCCTGTAAGTTGCTGAATAGCGTCAAGCGTATCAAAACTGAGTCCTGCCCAGTTTTCGGGATACTTACCGTGAATATTACCTATACCGGCAGCAAGCATTGTAACGCCCAAATCTGCAATCATTTTACATTCTTTCGGGTCGGCTACTTCACCGCCACCGATAACGCCGTCTTCCTCACCGCCGATAGCACCTACTTCTGCTTCAAGCGAAAGACCTAATCTATTACAGGTATCAACAAGTTCCTTTGTCTTTTCAATATTTTCCTCAATCGGATAATGAGAGCCGTCAAACATTATTGAAGAAAAACCTGCTTCAATGCATTTCTTTGCACCCTCATAACTGCCGTGGTCTAAGTGAAGAGCTACGGGAACGGTAATATTAAGTTCCTCAACCATAGCCTTTACCATATTTGTGACGGTCTTAAAACCGCACATATACTTACCTGCACCCTCTGAAACACCTAAAATTACAGGTGATTTGAGTTCTTCGGCTGTAAGAAGTATAGCCTTAGTCCATTCAAGATTGTTGATGTTGAACTGACCTACGGCATATTTACCCTGTTTTGCCTTAGTCAGCATTTCTTTTGCAGAAACCAACATTTTTAAATTCCTCCGTTTGTTAAAAAATTACCAATATATTGTATACCAAAATTTGGATAAAATCAAGACCTAAAGTTTATTTATTATTAAGGTCGGGGTCTTCGTTTATTACTTTGGGCGGTTGCTCTAAAAGTTCGGGGTTTGCAAGATACTGTTTCATACGCCTGAACGCAATGGCATAATAACTGCCCGAACAGATGCGTTCATCCATAACAACACCCAGCGGCATACATTTTTCAAATACGATTTCGCCGTTTTTGCGTTTAGGCACTTCTCTTGAATTACCCATCGTCATAATAACGCTCGTAGTACCGAATTCATAAATATGATGATAAATATGGTTAGTTCTTATAGACGCAAGATTTGAAATTACAAGACTGTTATGGAAAGGCGAAGCGTCTATTATCTTTTTTGGAAGTAACCCGTGTTTATCCAAAAATTTGCAAATACCGACACCAATCGGTAAAACACCGGGAATACTCAAAAGAATTTTTATCATTTTTTCAGTACCGTTATCATCAGGTGTTTCCCTATTGGCGACAACGTATTCATCAATAATATTATTAACATCAAATACGGTATTTTTCACATCAAAATACATTTTTGACATAGTACCGTTATCAGTTTGACCCGATTTAAGCACAACCATACCTACTGCTAATTCATTTCTCGCATAGGGTTTGCGGTTTACAATAAATCTGTTAAGCATCGGATATTCCGCTACCGTACGAATGTAAGCCGACAAAACGACCGACATATGGCTAAGAGTTACACCCTGTTTTCTCTTTTCAATTATATAGTTATGTATAGGTTCGATAGGTATATCAATGGTAATCATATTCATTGAGTCCATACGCTTATCCATAACATAAGCCGCAACCGTATACATAGGGTCTGTTTTCTTAAGTCTTGTACCGTCAGCCCTCATAAAGTAACCCCCAAAAAACTAAATTTCTTTATTTGAAAAACAAAGGCAATTTTTCAAGATAAATTAAATCTGTACGCTCTGCGGCATCGCCCTCTACTAAA
>JAKSQC010000047.1 GCA_024404325.1 Clostridia bacterium | reverse complement strand
ACTATATATGTTAATATTTTTCAAGTAAAATCACAGTTTTCCGCCGTCTTTGAGTATTTTAACTTTTAGGACTGCGGCTTGTGTTTTTGCGTCGGTTATCTCGCCTGAAAGTATCATTGATACCACTTCGTCAAGAGGTCTTTTTTCCACAAGTAAAAATTCATCGTCATCGGGACAAAGTTCGCCAAAGTCAAGACCTGTTGCACAGTACATCCATATTATTTCTCCGCAGTATCCCGGTGAGGGATAAAGAGTACCTAAAAAGGTGTAGTTTTGTGCGGTAGCACCCGTTTCTTCACGCAGTTCTCTTTTACCGCATTCAAGCGGGTCTTCGTCTTTACGGTCGCGTTTGCCTGCAGGTATTTCGAGAGTTTCCTCGCTATAAGGGTATCTGAACTGTTTTACAAGCATTATTTCATTTTCTTGTGTCAGGGCAACAACGCATACCCCTCCCAGATGCTCTATAACCTCCCTTACGGCAGTATTCCCGTCGGGTAGCAAAGCTTCGTCTCGCCTTAAATTTATGATTTTACCTTTATAAATATATTCTGCTTTAATTTGTTTTTCAGTTAAATTCATTATAATTGACCTCGCTTAATATATATAAGTATAGGAGTTGAGAATTATGGATTTAATAACACAAACGGAAGATATTGATTACATAAAGTTTTTAAAGACGGTTGATAAAATATGCCATGAATATAACTTTATAAATAAAACCGTTATCGGAAGAAGTTGTGCCGGACGCGATATTATAGCACTTAAAGTGGGTAAGGGGCACGACTATTCGCTTTTTGCTTCGGCTTTCCACGGCAGTGAACATATTACCGCTAATATACTTTTGTTTTTTATTGAAGAGCTTTGTTATGCTATCGAAAATGATACTTCACTCGCAGGGCTTAACGTAAGAAAGGCACTTTTCGGCAGGGGCGTAATATTTGTCCCTTGCGTAAACCCCGACGGTTGCGAAATATCAATTCACGGTGCGTCAGGTTGCGGAAGCCTTATAAAACAAATCAGCAGACTTTGCAAGAATGATTTTATTCATTGGAACGCAAATTTAAGGGGAGTTGATATAAACCACAATTTTTCAGCAGGGTGGGACGCTTTGAAACAAATAGAGCGTAGCAGTGGAATTTACGGGCCGTCGCCTACACGCTTCGGCGGTTTCAAGCCCGAAAGCGAACCTGAAACGCTTGCCCTTACGGAACTTTGCAGGACAAATAGAGTACATCACGTAACCGCTTTGCATTCTCAGGGTGAAGTTATCTATTGGACTTATGGAGATAAAAAACCGCCACGAAGTGAAAAAATGGCGGAGATAATGGCAACATCGAGCGGATATGCACTTGACGTACCCGTGGGTATTGCATGCGGTGGCGGGTTTAAAGATTGGTTTATAGATGAGTTTGACCGTCCCGGATTTACGGTTGAAGTAGGAAAAGGCGAAAACCCGTTGCCGATAGAAAACGCATATAATATATATAAAGGTATAAGAGAAATGCTTATGTTATCGTCAATAATGTAATTGTATCACTCTGTTTTCGTTATTGCAACAAAATTATTGCCTTTCGACAAAATACCTTTTTACTTGACAAAGTAATTATGTAATGATAAAATCAGTATAGAAAAATGCCTCAATACAAAACGTAAGTATTGAGGCACTTTATTGGAGCTGAAGATGGGACTCGAACCCACGATCTGCTGATTACGAATCAGCTGCTCTACCAACTGAGCCACTTCAGCGAAGTCACCTAATGATTATATCAACTAAAGATGTTTAAGTCAAGTCTTTTTAATAAAAAGTGAGGGTGTTTATGTCAAACGAGATAAATACAAGAATAGCCGCATACCGCACGCTTGCAGGGTATACACAATTTTCCGCCGCACAGGAATTGGGTATAAAGAGAAGCACCTATGCCCGTATGGAAAAGTACGGCAATCCTACACCTGAAATGCTTAAAAAAATTGCTGATTTGTATAACGTTTCGGTCAATAAACTTCTTTACGGAGAAATAGGGGAGGAAAAACGCGAGGTAAGTATTATAACCGACCCCGACAGTTTGAAAAAAGAGCAAACTTTAAGGCAGGACAGTTTTTCTTTTGGTAACAGTGAAACGTTTATTCCGTCGCATAAGGAATTGCAGATAATAAAAATGTATCATTATTTACCGAAAGATAAGCAAAACAAAGCAAGAGATTTAATTGAATCTTTATATAAGGAAACAAAGTAACAGGAGTCATAAAACGGCTCCTGTTATTTTATGTGTATGGTTTTTGAAAGTGAAAAAGAATATATAAGTTTTTCCTTTATTGGTAAACCGAATATCTTTTCACAAGCCTTTGCATAGATATTTAACTGTTCGCTGTAAGCATTGATTATGTCTTCTTCGTTATCTGCTCTGTCGGTTTTAAAGTCAAGAACGGTGACCGTGCCGTTTTCCGTAAAGCACAGGTCAACTGCACCCTGAACCAATATCGGGGTATTTGCCAAATCACCCGTAATAGAGGAATCAAGTCTTGAAGCGGGAATTTCGGTTAAAAATTTCATTTCTCTACGTAGGTCGGAAGAATTTAGTATACGCTTAAAAATATCACTTTCAAAGAAAAGTTTAACAGAGTTTACATCAACTGCATTTGCTTCCTGTTCGGTTATAAACTGCCACTCTTTAAGACGCTTTATTTCGGCATCTACATCAGGTTTTGATTTCATATCAATATACTGCATAATGCGGTGGGTTGCAGTTCCTCTGCCTGTGGCGGTAAGACCGTCTTTTTGCATAAATGACGGTCTTGCAGTAAAGGCAAAGCGTTCGCTTTCTGCCTTGTTTGCAATTTGCGATACCGAAGCCTTTGCCGTAATACCCGTTAGTACGTCATAAGGGTATTTATAGTTTACATTACTTTTTATTTGTTCGGATAAATTTTCGTCTAACGGGTTTTCCTGTTTTGTATTTTCATTTGAAACCACCTCAAAATTTTCAGGCTTTACAAATGATACCGCAAGTTTTGAATGAGTAGAAATTGTATTTATATGCGAATCGGATATACGTCTTAACATTTCACCGTCAGGGTGAAGTAAAGACGCCGCCAAAACCCAATCGTTCATACTGGGTGTACTTTCAAGCCACTGTGCCGTTACGTAAGGTGCATTTTGCGAAAGTTTCGAGGAAATGTTTGACAGTTTTTTTGAAACGTCTTTCATAGATGACACCAAAACAAGCCGTTCTTCCGCACGGGTCATGGCAACGTATAAAAGTCTTAAACGCTCCTGTACGTTTTTAATTGCCGAATATCTTGCCGTAATACAGTGTGACAGTGTTTCAATATCCTTTTCGGTTTCCTCATCGTAATACTTTATTGCAAGACCGTATTTATCGGTGTAAAGTACTCTGCTGATAGAATCTTCCTTGTTGATTTTCGAGGAAAGATTTGCAATAATGCAGATGGGAAATTGCAGACCTTTAGACGAATGCATACTCATAATTTTAACCGCATTATCGGAACTTGCAATCGCAGATTTTGAGCCTTTTTCACATACTGTATTTACGAATTTTATAAAGCCGTTTAGACCATATTTGCCTGTTGATTTATACTGTATGGCATATTTTAAAAGGGATAACAGGTTTGCACGCCTGCTTTTGCCCGACGGCATAAGCGATACGGTATTAAGATAGTCGGTAACGGTAAATAGTTTTATTATCAGTTCGTCTATTTGTAAAACCGTTGCCTCGCGTCGCATTTTGTATAAGCTTTCAAGAAAATCTTTACAGTGTTTGTTGCCGTCATTTGCATTTTCAATAACCGAGGTAAATAAATCGCAGTTTTTATTTTTTGAGCGGATAACAGCCATTTCTTCTGCCTCAAAACCGAATATCGGTGACATCATCGCAGTAAGCATTTCAATATCGCTTCTCGGGTTATCAATTATTTTTAACAGCGATAAAAAGGTGGAAATTTCCACGGTTTCGGTAAATTTTTGTGCATCGTACAAAACGGGTATACCCTGACTTTTAAGTTCGTTTGCTATCGTATCCGCTTTGTCCTGAACGGTGTTAAGCAGTATTGCAAAATCACCGTATTTTGCCTTTCTTAATGTACCGTCATTTCCACGCAGGATATTATCCTTATTTACCGTATCAATTATGTATTTTGCTATGCATTTAGCCTCTGATAAAAGTAGACTGTCCTCATCTTCTTTTGATACAACAAGCAACTGAGTATCAGGAAAATCGGTGTCGGGGAAGCAGACGGCGGCATTTAGCATATCTTCCTTACCGTAAACCATTCCGCCTAATTCGTTGCTCATCATAATAGAAAAGAAATAGTTAACAAAATCACAAATTCCCTTTTTACTTCTGAAATTATCGGATAGTATTATTTTTTTAGGCTCGTCGGGTTTTGCAAGTTCTATTTGAGTATAACTTTCTTTTTTCCTTAAAAAATTGTCGGGATTAGAACCCCTGAAACCGTAAATACTCTGTTTTACGTCACCTACTGCAAATAACCTTTTTTCGTTTCCCGAAAGAACGTAAAAAAGCATATTTTGCAGGTCATTTACATCCTGAAACTCGTCTACGAGAACCTCATCATATCTGTTTAGGTATTCCTCACATTCGCTTTTTATGACAACTTTACCGTCCTTATATTCGCAAAGCAGGGAGAGGGCTAGTTGTTCGGTGTTGTAAAAGGTGAATGTGTTTTCTTTTTTATACTCTTCAAACAGGGTAGCGGCGTATTCATTTATAATATCGCAAAGAAGTTTTACAGATGGATATATTTTACTGTTTAGTTCTTCGTTTTCTTTTATACTTAAAGAAAAGTAATTTTTAATTTTGCCTATTATACCGACAATTTCCTCTTTTAACATTTTAAATTCTTCTGCATTTGCGTCCTCTTTAGAGGTCGAGGGCATACGGGGAAATCCGCTTTCTTTAAGCAGAGAGTAAAACTTATCCCAGTCGAGGGTATTTGCGGTATCTAAAAGAGCAGATATCATAAAGGATATATTTTGGGCAAAAACTATGCATTTATCACTGCCTTTTTCGAGTAAAAGTGCAGTATCACACATCTTCGTTACCGTATTTTGAGCAAGCATTAGTTGCTTTTTTGCAAAATCAAAAGCGGAAGAAAAAAGTATATTATCTTTATCAAACGGCTTTTTATAAAGGATAGAAAGATTTTCCAGAAAATTTTCGGGGAATGGCAGTTGACGGCTGTATAAAAATATGTCATTTACAGTTTTTGCAAGGTTTTCTTCGCTGTATTCACAGCCTGTAAGTTGAAGTAAAAACTTAAATTCATCACTGTCTTTTTCAAGATAACGGTTTATTATATCAGACATTACTTTTTTGTCTATCTCTGCAAGTTCCGTACCGTCGCTTACCTTAAAATCGGGAGCAATACCGCATTTTTCAAAATTTTCTCTTACAAGGTCAATGCAAAAAGAGTCAATAGTGCAGATTTTTGCTGAGGATATAAGGTGGCGTTGCTTTAAAAGACCTATATCATCGGGATTTTTTGCACATTCTAAATTAAGCTCGCTTTCAATTCTCGAACGCATTTCATTTGCCGCCGCGTTAGTGAATGTTACTACTAAAAGGCGGTCTGCACTTACTGGACTTGTTTTGTCGGTAAGTTTTCTTATTACCCGTCTTGTTAAAACTGCGGTTTTGCCTGAGCCTGCGGCGGCGGATACAAGAATATTTCCGTCTGAGTTAATAGCAGACTCTTGTGTTAGTGTAGGCTTAAATGCCATTCTCCTCCGCCTCCTTTTTTATAAGTTCCAAAACTTGTGTATTGTGAATTTTAGGAACTGTCTTATGTTCTGCGTCCTCTATACGGCAGA
Organism: Clostridia bacterium; assembly: GCA_024404325.1. GTDB lineage: Bacteria > Bacillota > Clostridia > Oscillospirales > Acutalibacteraceae > UBA737. The sequence goes on along the minus strand of JAKSQC010000047.1, from coordinate 3,710 downwards.
CCGACGCAAAATCACAGTACTTACAGGCAGGACTGTCAATACCGTCAATGGGGTCTGCATAAATATCTCCGTTTAATATCTGCTTGCCCGTAAGTTTTAGTTTTCTTTCAATATAATCAAAGATATCGTCAAAATCTTCTGCCTTAATATAACTGTCAGCCGATTTTGCGGTGAGTTTCGGTATAAACTCGCCTTTATTTTCCTTTTCCATAGCGTAAATAAGGTCTTCGTCGTCGGCAAGTAAACCGCTCATTCGCCTAGCGGGCTTGCCGTCTTTAATTCTTCTTGCGGGCATATAAAAAATACCTGCGGGGTTTTTACCGTATTTACCGCTTTTTGATACGGCATACAGATATATTAACATCTGCATATTTTGACCGAACAGTATATCGGGCAGTTTAAAATCTCTGTGACCTGTTTTGTAATCAATTATTCTTACATAACCGTTCCAAGTGTCAAGCCTGTCTACTATTCCCGATACGCTTATACTACCTATACTGTCTATCGGTATGTTGATTTCGGGAATATCCTTATTAGCACCTATTTTAAGTTCGCATTTTACAGGCTCAAAATCAGACTGTGCAAATTCGTCTCGTAGCCTTTTTACTATGTATTCAAGCGATCTTACAATAGTAGATACAAGATATTTTGAATGTGCATCTTCAATACTTCGGTAGCCCTTTATACCGTCAAGGTAACTTTCGGTAAAATGTCTTACATTTTCGGATATTTCATCATCTGTAAGTAAACTTACGTTTTTGCCGTACTTTTCAATTATCATTTGAAGTACAAAATGTATTAGGGTTCCTCTTTGCATTGCGTCAAAGTCTGCCGGTTGCAGACGCGAAAGTTTTAAGCCGTCCTTACAAAAATACATAAACTTACATCTGTTGAAATTATCAAACTTCGACGGTGACATTTTTATATTCTCACCGAAAAGTTTTTTAGCCGTATTCGGTGTAAGTGAATAGGTATGTTTTTCTGCTCCCTTTAAAACTGTGTTTATGCGTTTCTTAAATTCGTCGGAAGTTTCAAATGCTTTTACTATACTATCGGCGTCCCCGTTTATATATTGATAACGTCTGCAAAGTTCCAAAACGGCAGTTTCTTTAGTTTCGGGAAGATTACATAATTTAAGACTGTCGGGCTCACATACCCTGTTGCAATCTAACGTTGATAAAATATCTGTAACGAAAGCAGACGGCATACATTCATTACCTGTATTTCCGTTTGTGTAATAACTTATAAACAGACCGTGTGTAGGGCAACAGACGTTTGTGTAAACGAGGAAGTCTTCATCTATGGCAGTGCTAAGCGACAGGTCTTGTATTTCAATACCTATTTCAATCAGTTTTTCACGTTCGTTACCTTTAAAAATGCCCTTTTGAGATAAGGCTCTTGGGAAAACACCCTGATTTGCACCTAAAATGAATGCATATTTAGGTCGGGAGGGCCGTATTCGGTCGGCAGAACCAAATGTTACTTCGTCAAGTGTTTGAGGAGCTACGCCCACCGTTGCATCCATAACGGATATTTTTATCGCATCGCAAAATTCCTGCTTTGATATATTACCGTCTTTAAAGCAGTTTACAATACTGTCAAGTATATCCATAATCATATCATAAGACCTGCTTACGGCATCGGCATAGGCAAAGTTTTCCTCTTTTTTGTATTCACCGTATAGTTTTGCAAAAGCAGTGCTTGCATTACACTCGTCAAGCAGTTTTACAATAGCCCTTGCCATATCCTTAGAACTGCCCTTAAAAGAATTTTTAAAATTAAGTAGCGGTGTAACGGCAGTTTTTCTTAATTCGTTTATTTTTTTAAGTGCTTTTGTGTCCTTTTCCTTAAATTCCGATACAAACCCCGCAGGGTTCATATCCCAGTCTTTTTCCCACATACTGCCTTTAATGTTCCAAAGGTATGTATAGTTTTCAAGCAGTGATATTTCTTCGTATGATAATACACCTATTCCCGATTTGTGAAAACGCAGGATATTTTCGGTTGTAAATGATTTTGCTGTGTCTGTCGCAGATAAAAGTGAGACTGCTATCGGCATTGACGATAACGGTATACGGCGGTCTATAAAACATTTAACCTTATTTTTTTCACAGGCGGAATAAAGAGCTTGTTCGTAGTCTGCCGTATCGCGTGCTATAACTACAAAATCTCTGTATCTTATTTCGGGATTTTCCCTTACTATACGCCTTATATTTCTTGCACAAAATTCAGCCTCGTCAAAAATACTTTCAGCTTTGCACGCCGTCACATTTTCACAAAAAGTACCCTCTTTAAAATCTTTCTTACCTGACATAAGGCGTTCTATCATAGAAAGGTCTTTATTAAAGTAATGATTTTCCCTTAAAATTATATCGTCGCATACGGTTACATTATGAGATTTTGCGAGTTTTTTTATTTTTTGTGCAGTTTTTCTTACGTTGCTGAAAACAGAAAACTCCCTTTTATCATCAGCATCATCAGTAAGAGTTATGTAAATGTCTTTCGCCTGAGCAATTATTCTGTCAAGTATTTTAAATTGCTCACCCGTAAAGCCTTTGAACGAGTCTATAAATACGGTTTTGTTTTCAAAAAATCTGTAATTTTCAAGTGTATCGTACAGTTTTGCAAGCCTGTCAGACGGGTCGATAAATCTTTCACCGATAAGCGTATTAAAAGCAGAATATATTAAGGATATATCATAAAGTTTATTGGCTAAATTAGTTTCCTGTAACTGTTGTACCGCACCTTGTAGGTCTTGCGGGTATATTGCATTTAGTTTGAATTCATTTACTGTGTCAAGCATACTTGACGCAAAACCCGATGAATTCACATAATTTTTCCAAAGTTTTAGATTAGGTGATACTTCTTTAATTGCTTTGTTTATAAGTATTATTTTGTCAGATTCCGTCAGTGTTTTACCGCAAATACCACCGACGCTATTCTGTACCTCTTCACAAAGACGGCTGAAATTAGTAACGTTTACCTTTTGCGATAAAAAGTCACCAAGTTCCGATAATACGGCTTTTTCACTTTCAAAAGAAAACTGTTCGGGTACTAAAAGTATCGGACTGTCCGAGTTTTTTACACACTCGGATATTTTTTTTAACGTTTCATAGGTTTTTCCGCTTGCGGCTCTGCCCAAAACACACTGCAACAAAACAATACACCTCTTCTTTACTGATATTGTAACATATACCGTAATAAAAATAAAGCAATTTTAAATATACACTGTACAGTGTACAAAATTATGGACATCCACGAAAAATTTAAAAATGCAAGTCTATTTTGTCGAAAAGAAAAAAATTTTTCAGGTTTATACCGCCGTCATAACGGTAATAATTTTATTGTATTTTTAACGGAGGTGTCACTTATGTATGCTAATAAGGTTATGATTTGCGGAGTTGATACTTCGAAACTTCCGCTTTTAAAAGAGGCGGATAAAGAGCGTTTGTTAAAGGAGGTAAAAAACGGTAACGAGCGGGCAAGAGATGAACTTATTAACGGTAATCTGCGTTTGGTTTTAAGTGTTGTGCAGAGATTTTCAGGCAGGGGAGAAAACCCCGACGATTTATTTCAGGTCGGTTGTATAGGTCTTATAAAGGCAATAGACAATTTTGATATAACCCAAAACGTGCGTTTTTCAACCTATGCAGTACCGATGATATGTGCGAGTTGAGAAAACACGAAAGGAGTTTTCTCAATGACACGCA
>JAKSQC010000046.1 GCA_024404325.1 Clostridia bacterium | reverse complement strand
AACTCTACCGCATTAAATATCGGCGTTTGCGGAAAAGTTCCCAATACTTCGATTATGCCGTTCGCCTGCCTGTCTATATGAGCAGGGTAGCATATTCCGCCGTATTTACTGACAATTTTCGGAACCTCGTCTATTGATACGTCAGTTGCATTAGACAGCAAATTTTCATCAATTCCTATTACGTTATCATCGGAGTCTAATATAAGTTGGTCGCCGAATATATCGGTACGGTTTTTTATAAATATTCGCCTTGAATTTATTTCTTCGTCAAAGGAAAGCGAATTATTTAGAGTATCAAACAAACAAATAACATGTATATCCTCAGACGTTGTAAGTTCCATACCCGCTATCGGAATTATACCGTAACGCTTTGCCGCCGTAAAAAAAGCGGGACAGTTTTTGCAGGTGTTATGGTCTGTAAGAGCGACGATATTAAGTCCGCAAAGAGAAGCCATACCTGCTATATTATTAGGTGTATTGTCATTATCTGCACAGGGTGACAGGCACGAATGTATATGCAAATCATAATAATACTTATTCATAACACCTTACCGGATATTTTAACCGCCGTTTCAAATGACGGCAATATAGAATACAGAATATTTACACCTTTTTCTTTTGCAACATCTATAATATCCTGTTCTAACTTCACACCCTCTGCGAGTATTACGCACGCCGTATCTACAAGGGTTGCAACCGCAACAACGTTTACATTTGACATAATCGTAATCCAAGCATTGTCTTCATTTGCTCTGCCCATTACCCAGCTTAGCAGGTCGCCGATATATGCACCTTTAACTTCCCTTTCGGGAAAAGGCATACAGCAAACTTCAAAATCACAGGTTTTACAAAGTTCCTTAACCGTCATTTTTGCTTTTCTCCTTTAAAGATGCAAAAATACAATTTTCAATCTTCACATTACCCTTAACCACATCTTCGGCAAAAGCCCTGCAAGTAGGTGCTCCGCAGGAAGCACAGTCGGTATTCGGCAGTATATCCTTTAATTTCTGAATATCCGCCATCATACGCATTGACTCTGCCATATTATCGCTGAGCCTCGATATCGGACTGTACTCGGGTAATTCGTCAAACAAATAATTCTCGGGTATATATAAATCATACTTGCTCAAAAAGTTTTGAGATACGGGAAGGTAACGTCTTAGTCCCTGCAGCCTTGCTTTTGCGATAAACGGGTTCTGCATTGTCATAACACCGCCTACGCAACCTCCCGTACAGGCATTAAGTTCTATAAATTCAAGTTGCGGAATATTTCCGTTTTCTATCTGGTCAAGAACTTTATTAACATTTTCAATGCCGTCCGCCGCAAGGTAATTTTCATTGAAAATAGCAGTTGCTTCGCCACCGGAAGTTGCCCAGCCTATGCCAATCATTCCCGATTCGCAAATCGCCTTTATTTCATTCTCCTGTGACATTTCGCCTATAAGCATAAAGTATATATCGCTTATTGATACTACTTCGTCTATTTTACTTTTATAATTTGCAAAACCGTTTTTTACATAACTTACCTTTGCAGGACAGGGCGAAATAAAGCAAACGCCTATATCCGTTTCTTTAAGTTCGGGGTGCTTTTTAAGTGCCCTTTCCCTTGCCAGCGACGCCGCCACTTCAGACGGCGGTAACATATGTATTACATTCTCGCTAAGCGACGGAAAACGCAAACTTATAAGTCTTAACACAGCAGGACAAGCCGAACTGATGGCAGGTTTTTTAACACCGTCGGTTTTTAGGTATAGTCTTGTATATGCCGACACAAGTTCTGCCGCCTTTGACACCTCAAATACATCGTCAAATCCGATTTTAAGCAGTCCGTCAAGAACAAAGTCAACGTCCTCAAGATTATCAAACTGACCGTAAAGAGTAGGTGCGGGAAGTGCTATCTTATATTTAAAACGCTCCATACTCTCAAGTTTACTGCATATTGCTTTTTTTGCCTTGTGCGGACACACCCTGATACATTCACCGCAGTCAATACATCTTTCTTCGTTTATGACAGCGTGACCGTCCTTAATCCTTATCGCCTCTGTCGGACAGTGGCGTAAACAGGTAGTACAGCCGGTGCATTTATCACGGTCAAGCAACACGGAATGTTCGTATCTATCCATATTATCACACTACCGAATATTTACTCGCATTTTTATTTCGGTACCCTCGCCTACTACCGAGTTTATCTCCATAGTATCGCTGTACCTCTTCATGTTTGGCAATCCCATACCCGCACCGAAACCAAGTGAACGAATGGTATCGGTGGCAGTGGAATATCCCTCCTGCATAGCCTTGTTTATATCGGATATTCCGGGTCCCTTGTCTTTAAGTACCAATTCTATATAGTCCTCAAAAACACGTACGTCGGCAACGCCTCCGCCTGCGTGAATCACCATATTTATTTCTCCCTCATACATCGCAATGGACACTCGACGTATTATTTCGGGAGATAACCCTAACCGCCTTAATATTTTTTTGATTTGTACCGAAGCTTGACCGGCAGAAGTAAAATCTTCCCCGTCAACGTCAAAGTGAAAAACTAATTCTTCACTCATTTTTAGCCTTATTCCCTACAAGACCGTTGGAATAAAGTATTCCGCAAGCCTCATAGAGCCTTTTTTTAGTCTGCATAATAACTATACCGCTATCTTTCGCAAGATTTAACATTTCTTCGGTGGGAAGTTTTGAACGTACAAAAACAATACAAACCATATCCATCATTTCGGCGGTTCTTATAACCTGCGGATTAACAAGTCCCGTAAGCAATACCGCCTGGTCTTTAACGTAGGCAAGTACATCGCTCATTAAGTCGCACCCGCAAGCCGAATATACATGACGCCCTAAATTTTCTTCACAACATAAAACCTCGGCATCAAGCAAATCTTTCATTGTAGAAATTTTCATATATAATTTATCCTTTTATCTGCTAAACACTCAAAATTCAATCAGTCACTGTACTTTGCAAGTATGCCGTCAATATCGTCAACGGTTAGTCTGCCGTAAACGTCGTCATTTACGGTAAGTACAGGTGCTAAACCGCAAGCACCTATGCAACGGCAGGCGGTAAGAGAAAACTTGCCGTCAGGTGTACATTCATCGGCACCTATGCCTAATTTCTCGCTGAGTTTATCGAATATCGGACCTGAACCCTTAACGTAACAAGCCGTACCCAAACAAACAGAAATATTGTATTTTCCTTTCGGGGATAGTGAAAACTGAGCATAGAAGGTAGAAACACCGTAAACTTTCTCAAGGGGTACTTCCATACCTTCGGAAATCATTTCCTGAACCTCTATCGGAAGATAGCCGTATATATCCTGAGCTTTTTGCATAACCACCATAAGATTGGTTTTGTCGTTTTTGAGTTCATCAATGACCTTCTTGAGTTGTGCTTCCTGTTCGGCAGTACCATTAAACGGAAGCTTACCGATTTTTTTCTTCATTAACAGTTCCTCCTTAAAATCTTAGCCTCATAAAAATATATGATTGTTATAATTATATCAATCATAATCATAACATATTTTTTTGTTTTTGAAAAGAGTTTTTTTGAAATTTTAAAAGGTTTTTTGTAAAAAAAGCAAAAACAAAAACATATTACGCCAAATTTGTAAAACAAAGGATGTCATGGCAATAAAAAAGTCCCTCGAACAAACGAGGGACAAAAAATCAAAAATATTACTTTCTGAGTGCAATTACGTTAGCAAGCAGTGCCAAGACAAAGAAGAGAATGGCAACGTATTTAGTAACGCGTGCAAGAGTAGCGTCAAACGTGCGGGCCTTGTTCTTTGAAAGAAACGTATCTGCACCGCCCGAAATAGCACCGTTTATACCCGAACGGTGTCCCTGCTGGAACAAAATAACAGCGATAATAATTAAAGAAACCAAAATAATAACTATTCCCAAAATAATTTCCCAAGCGTTCATTTATAATACCTCCTACCGAATGAAATCATTATAAAAGTCATTTTATTTTTCAGTAAAATATATCATATCATACTATTATAAAATTTGCAACACTTTTTTTGGGAACAATATTTTTTCACCTTTTAAGCACCGATAAAGACGTTGCTCTTGACATAATATATAGTGTGTGGTATAATCGCAATAAATATATAGAGTGTTTTTTTGTCGATTTTAAGCAGTTGAAAAGGCTCAAAAGCATATTAAGTTTGAGAAATGCTAAAGCGCGTGTGTATTTTGAAAGCGTAATGGAGCAGAAATCTTAATAAAAGTTTAGGGTTACGCTATTGGGGATGAAGAAAATGGAAGAAACCGCACAGCTTCGTGCACAGACTATACTGTACAAAAATGATTTGCAATCGGTGAAGAAGTCGGTTGAAAGCATATCAAACGCATTGAGAGTAAGTGTGCAAAACAACGGTACTGTAAAAAAAGCGGAAATCAGCTTTGGAGATGCATCTCCGACACCGCTTATGAGTGAAGAGTATATAAAAGAACTGAATGACGAGTTTAAGGACAATTTAAATATAACTTATAAGTTTTTTGGTTTTAATTCAGGAACATCAAAGGGACAAAACATCCTTTTTAAAGAGTGCAGAAGTCCTTATTTAATGATATACAATCCCGATGTGGTTGTATCTCCGACGTACTTTTTGGAAATGATGAAACCGTATGAGGATAAAACAGAAAACGTTGGAATGACCGAAGCAAGACAGATACCGATAGAGCACCCAAAACAATATGATACCAAAACAGGTGAGGTGCTTTGGGGAGCAATGGCTTGCGTGATAATTCCGAGTGAAATATATAAAGAACTCGGAGGCCTTGACGAAGAAAATTTCTTTATGTACTGTGATGATGTTGATTTCTCGTGGAGGCTCAGGCTTAACGGTAAAAAGGTACTGTACCGTCCAAACGCCGTAGCGTTTCACGGTCACCGCTTAAGCTTTAACGGTGCAATAAGTCATACCGAAGCGGAACTTTATTATTCCGCTGAATCATCGCTGATGATGGCTTACAAGTGGTCAAATAACGCTTGGCTTAATAGACTTATAGGTATTTGTTCGACGGGCACGCCTTATCAAAAGAAAGCTCTGGAATATTTTATGGACAGAAAGAAGAACGGTACTCTTCCAAAACAACTTGACAAAAACCATAATATAGCTTGTTTTGTAAACGGCAATTATTCTAAAAACAGATACGATGTATAGGGTGACGGTATGGGTTTTTACAGCATAGAAAAAAGCCAATTAACAGAATATTTCAATTGGCTTAATGAACAGATTGGCAAGGACTCGGTAAAAGCGTTTATTGACGGAGGATTTGACGAATGTGATGACAACGCTCCTTTTCTTTCGGTAGTAATGAGGACTCAGGGCAAACGTGCCGAGATGTTAAGAGAGGCTATTTTATGCCTTTTGTCGCAAACGAATCAAGATTTTGAACTGCTTATAATAGGACACAATCTCGACTGTGACGGAAAGAACGCGGTAAAAGGTGTTGTTTCCGAATTTCCCGAAAGCTTTACCGCAAAGGTTAGAATAATTGAGGTGAACGGAGGTACGAGAACAACTCCGCTCAATCGAGGTTTTGAAGAAGCTAACGGTAAATACGTATCCTGCTTAGACGATGACGATTTGGTCTTTGATAATTGGGTAGAGAGCTTTTATAACCTCTATCTTGATAATCAAGGCAAAATTCTACACGCCTACTCGGTGGTACAAGATTGGAAATTGTATAAGACCCCTCTTGGAGGTGTACCCGTTTCCGTCTCGGCATACAAGAATATGTATTGCTGTGATTTTGACGTGATTTCTCAAATTTCCGTAAACAAATGTCCGATAATGAGTGTGGCATTCCCATCATATGTATATCATAAACTAAATATCAGATTTGACGAAACATTGACTACTACGGAAGATTGGGATTTCCTGATGCGTACGGCGTTTTTATGCGGGGTAGCGGACACTAAAGAGGTAACGAGTATTTACAGGCAGTGGCAAAACAATCAAAATTCACAGTCTTTGCACAATAAAAAAGAGTGGGATAACAATTATAAAACCATTCAAAAGCGTTTGTACGATTTGTATTTGGTAAGACGTGTGTCCGATTTCGACGATTATGTCTATTCCGTATCGGGAGAAACAAATTTCGGTCCTCTCGGAAGAATAGAGGGATTTGTTGATAACGGAAAGGGATTTCAAAACAATACCGTCAAATTTTCAACAGAATACTATAATGATTGTTGGCATGTGAAAGCAAACGGACTTTCAAAATTTGGAGAATTAAGACGTATACGGCTTGACCCGGATGATTTTGGAATGATTTGTCTTACCGATTTTAGAGTAAAGGTAACCTTAAAGGACGGGACTGAAACGAAAGTTTCGCCGAATTTCTTGCGTTCGAATTATGTCAAAATCGGTAATAAATATATATTTATAGGTTATGACCCACAAATAATTCTTGATCTTAAAAAGCCTTCGGAGTGTAGTGATATCGTATACCGTTTTAATTTTTCACGCAATCCGTCGCTAAAAGTGCTTTGTTTTGCAATGGTTAAGTTTGTTTTTGCAACGGTGTTTAGAGATTCTGGTCGCTTTGTATATAGGATGCTTAAAAAGATTTTAAGGAGAATATAATATGTTTTCAACAACGCTGTCGTGTTTTTATTTGTTATCGTACTGTTTGCTTTTTTCGGGAATTCTCATTATTAAAAAAAGTAAAAACAAAATTAATCTAATTCTTGCGTTACCTGTATTTGTATATTCGATAATGGCGTTTAACACACTTGTTTTCGGAATACTCAATCTTGTTGGGATACCGGCAAGCCTACTTGTCGGAGGAATAATCAATACGCTTTCAGGACTTGCTTTAATATTAGTTGCCGTAATTAAAAAAGATTTTCAAGCATATGAAATTAAATTTAACGATGTGTTGGCGTACGTTATATTTGCCGTGACTGTAATAGCACTTGCTGTTATGCAGTTTAAAACTAATCTTTCCCTTAACTATATTACAACCGACCCGTCAAGGCATCTTCGCATGGCGGAACGGATTATGGAGACCGGCAAAATACAAGGACTTTTTTTCTCCGGACTGAATAACGGTTTGTTTATTTATGTTTTACTTGGATTTTTAAAGGGATTCTGGGCGTATAAAGTTTTTGTACTTGCAGACATTATTCAACTTTTTTTGTCCGCCTGTCTTTTTTTTACTGTAGCACGGTATATCACAAGAAAAAGTCAGCATACGCTTATTTTAACCGTTATATCCGTTGTATACATATTGGCATATCCCCTTAATAATATGATTTTCGGTTTTGTTTATCTCGGAATGGGCGTAAACATTGCTCTGCTGATAATACTTTTCACGGGATTTTTTGAAGATGGCTATATTTCAAGAAACCTAATTAAGTTTATGCTGATGCTGTTCGCAAATGCAATAGTAAACTGCTATTCGCTATTTGCACCTATTGTGTATTTTGCGGTTCTTTGCGTTTTGATAAAGGTTTACAAAAGAGAGAAAAAGCTCATCAGTCTTTCTTTTGTGGCGTGCGGGCTTGAAGTGTTCCTGATTCCCTGCATTCTCGGACTTTATTACGGATATTTTCGTACGTTCGGACAGGATTCAACCGTAACTCAAGCAATCGGTACAGAGGGCTATATATACAGAGATTTGTATGCAAGTTTTGTGATTATACTTCCGTTCGTAATTTACTCTTTTATAAATACGATTAAAACGCGAACATTAAAAATACAACACTATATGTTTATACTGCTTGCTCTTAGTATAGCGGTGCTGTTCGTATTCGGAATGAAGGGAACGGTATCTTCTTATTATTATTATAAGTTATATTATATAATGTCAGCCGTATGTTTCATATTTACCGCAGAAGCTGTTATATCCCTGCTAAACGTATCAAAAACAGCCCTTTTGTCCTACGTTTTGACGTGGAGTGCAATAGGCGTATTAAACTTTTCCGGAATTGATAGTTATATAACCAAAAAAAGGATACTTATGTCACCGTCAACTTCATCGGCAACTTATTTTTCAATATATAATTTCAACTTAAATAATAATAAAGCCGATCATTTTGAACCCACTCGGGTTCAGCTATATGAAGAAGCATATAATCTAAAAGAAAAAAATGTAAATGTAGTGTTGCTTGACGATTTGGAACCGTGTTATTGGTATGACGCCTTTACCATGCAGGACACGCATAAATATTATATAAGAAGCTACGATGATGACTATGTTAAAGACTTCAAAGAAAAGATCGAGAAGGACGTCAAATACATAGTGGTAAACAAGAAACACAACGAAGTGATAGATAAAATTATTAAAGACTATTCCGTAGTCTATGAAAACATATCCGGTAAGATATACGAGATAAAGTAATTAAACTTCACGGGGCTGTGACGGAATGAAATTCCGTCACAGCCCCGTTATTTATACTTTATAATCAAACGCACTGCTTGTATGCGTTGCAGACTTCGGCAGTATCGCCTATCATCTTAATCTTACCGTGTTCAAGCCATACGCAGTGTTTACAAAGACGTTCTATTTGTTCGATGGAATGTGAAACGATAATTACGGTGGTATTATCTTTCATCATAGCGTTTATACGGTCTTCGCACTTCTTTTGAAACAGAAAATCACCGACTGCCAATATCTCATCTACTATCAGTATATCGGGCGTAGTCATAGTGGCAATCGCAAATGCTATTCTCGATACCATACCCGACGAATAATTTTTCATAGGCACGTCCAAAAAGTCCTGCATCTCGGAAAACTCAACTATATCGTCAAATTTTTCGTCCATAAATTTCTTTGAAAAGCCCAAAACAGAACCGTTAAGATATATATTCTCTCTTGCGGTAAGTTCCATATCAAAACCCGCACCGAGTTCGATAAGCGGTGCTATGTTTCCGCAGGTTTCAACCGTACCTTTCGTCTGCTTTAAAATTCCCGAAATGATTTTAAGTGTAGTACTTTTACCGCTTCCGTTAAGCCCTACTATTCCGAAAACGTCACCTTTTTTTATATCAAATGAAACGTCATTTACGGCGATAAAGTCCTCAAACCTCAGTTGGCGTTTTATGAGTTTAATAAAATATTCTTTTACGCTTTCAAGTTTCTCTTTACTCATATTGAAATGCATTTCAACGTTTCGCAGTTCCACAGCATTTTCGGGATTCATAAGTATTTCTCCTCTAAAAAAATTAAATATGCAGTATGAATTTGCCTTCGCACTTTTTAAATATCAGTACGCCGAGTGCCAAGAAGACCGCCGCAAACCCTGCACACAAAAGACTGTTTTGCAATGACGGTATAGTGTGATACATTACCGAATCTCTTAATGATTCAACATAGTAGTACATCGGATTACAGCAAACCACATAGTAAACAAGTTTTTTGTCCATTAAAAGTTCAATAGGATAAAGTATCGGAGTTAAGTACATCCAAAGGGTAAGCAATACACTGTAAAAGTGTGCTATATCGCGGAAATATACCGTAAGGGCACCGAGTATCAAACTTAAACCGCAACAGAAAATAAAACAGCAGACTATCGAATAAAGTGCAAAAAATGCGGTAAAGTTAGGATAAACGCCCTGTATAATCATAACCAACACTACGGCTATCAAACTGAACGCATAGTTTATAAGTGCAAAAATACATTTTTCAAGCGTAAACATATATTTTGGTACATATACTTTTTTTATAAGCGAGGCAGAACCCGTGATTGACGCAAGAGATAACGTTGTTGCCTCTGCAAAGAAGTTCCAGAGTGACGCACCTAAAATATAGTAGGTTGCAAAATTCTCTACCGTTATCCTCAAAAGCATCTTAAAAACGGTTGTAAGTACAAGCATCGTAAGCAACGGGTTAAGTACACTCCACGCTATACCGAGAACAGAACGGCGGTACTTAATCTTTATATCTTTAACCGCTAAATTTTTAAGAAGCGGTAAATATTTCTTAAAGTCCGAAAAAAACTTCCCTATTGCATTGTTATTACTGTTCAAACTAATGCCTCTTTTC
>JAKSQC010000045.1 GCA_024404325.1 Clostridia bacterium | reverse complement strand
ACTTCCGTGTTCGGAATGGGAACGGGTGGACCCTCATCGCAATCAACACCAACTTGTTTTGTTACCTTTTTAAGCAACAAAGTGATTATATCACACAAAAATTTATTTGTCAAGCACTTTTTTTATTTTTTGTGTTTTGGTATTTTTATTCTTCAATTTTACCGTGTTCATCTTCAAATTTTTGAATACATTGCCTTATCAAATATAGAATTTGACCGTTTGCCGAGCGTCCTTCATATTTAGAAATATAATGTAACTTATAATGAAGTTCAGGCTCAACTTCAATTCCTATGTGCTTATTGTTTTTATTTCTCATAGCACCCTCCAAATAATCTTGTTTTAAGTTTATTTTAAGATTATTTTATGCTATAATATGATAGTATACTTAAATTAAGTATACTATTTTTTGGAGGTGTTATTATGAAAATAGCAGTAATAGGTTCGAGGGGAATTGAAGTCGAGAATTTGGAAAAGTATTTACCGTACGATACAAGCGAAATCGTATCAAAGGAAAGGTTTTTGTATCTTTTGAAAATTTTTTATCATTCGGACTTTTTTCTTAAGGTTATGACAAGGGGTATAAAAGCAATAACGGGCATAACAAATCCTATTGCCTTATACCGTGATGTGACCAATACATTATATACCGAATGGTACAGTACCGCACAAAGCATCAGCAGTACCGAAAAAAGCCGGTGTTTCTTTTTATCCGAACTGAAAAGAAACAGCCCGTATCCGACCGACAGCGTACAAACTCCGTGCATCATTCCCGAACCGAATGCACGTCCTATAACGTCGCCGATAACGACATTGCCGGCATTCAAAGCAAGAATATAGGCGTTTTCAAGCATTCCGAATCCAACCCCCAAAAGGAGCGAACATTCAAGCAACGCCCTTTTCTGAGGTTTGAAAAAATAAGCAAATATTAAAATCGGTATGGCTTTGAAAAGTTCTTCCGTTAAAGGGGAAATGTATCTTGAATAAAAAGTGACGCTCACACCGAAAAATTTGATGATTAAACTTGCAAGGTCTCCGCAAAAAAGACACATTACCGTACCGAAAAAGAAAAAAAGCAAAACCCTTTTAGACTTTTTTCCGCACACGAATACCGCCATACTGAGCGGTACGGTAAAGCAAAGAAACAGAATAAAATTCAGGTTTTGCATTTTCTTCTCCTAATTCGGCAAATTAAACGTTACGCTTGCGTCTTTGCTTAACGACAAGCACAATTACCAAAGCAATTATTGCAACAAGCACGACCGCAATTACACCTACGGCAATAGCAATTTCGCTGTCACCGAGTACCGTAGCCGTTGCCGGTATACTGTCTTCATCGTTTTCAACATATCCCTCGGATTTATCGTCAATCTTATTCAAATCGACTATCAAACGGCATTCATCTTCTTTAACATAGTCGAAAAGTACGATACCGTAATAATATCCTGCATAGAATTTCGGAGGCTCAACCCCGTCAAGTTTTTCGACCTTTCCGAGAATCCACTCGTGGATATCGGACGAAGTTCTTGCCGGTGTACGGAACGGTGCCTGATAACAAGAGGTGTGTATAAGTCTCGGCACTCTTTCCGATTTTGGCTTGTTTTCACTGCTGTAAGAAAATGTACGGGGCTCTTTTGAGAGTTTGCGTACGTTATTTATATCGAAAACTTCCGAAAGTTCTTTGACTTTTTTATCCGTTCCGCTACTGTATGTATTTGCTATACAGCAGTAATCCGAAAAAATTCCGCTGTTATTGTTTATCGTAAAAATTATATGTCCCTTTGCCTGATTTACGGTAGGTACTTTGTCACCCTGACGAAGCATCATATATCTTTTGGCGTTTGATTGTACAAGACCTGTAAAAATCGTGGTTAAAAGTGCATTTAATTCTCCCGATTTCATATCTTCTTCACTTTCGCACTTATAAGGAAGGAAAATATACTCGGTAGGATGTGCATCAAGGAATTTGTTTAATTCTCTAAGCATATCTTTTAAACTTATATCTTCATCGTTCATTTCCGGAATGTATCCGCCGTGACAACAGAAAATGTTTTCCGTTTCATCGGAATTTTCTTCGTCCTCATAGCAAAATCTTCCGTCAATATATCTTACGCCGATTTCAAGTTGCTGTTTAAAGGTAAGGTCTTGATTGTGTGCAAAGCCAAGTCCCTCAAAGATACCGCTGCCGATACCGAACATCGCAGAATCGTGAGTACCCGGTGTGTTTACCTCGGTTATGGGTGTGTCACCGTCAAGGTCGCCCTGCCAACACGAAAGGTCGGCGAATTTCTCTTTGCCTTTATCCTCAGCGGCAAAAGCCGTAAAAGCAAAACAGTTAAACACCGTAACCAACGCAAGCACGGCACATAAACAAATCCTTAATTTTTTTCCGTTCATAAATATTCCTCTTTCAAAAACTGTTGTATACTACATTACAATCATATTATAGTACCGCTTAACAGCAATGTCAATCAAACATACAAAATATTAGGAAATTTATTAAATGCCGTTGTATAAAAATGCTTTTACTTTATATTATATTAGTAATCAGCGGTTTTAAGGATGTTTTATGAAAAATTATGACGTTTTAGATTTATCTAAATTTATTCTTTCGTTCTTTGTGGTGGCTATTCATACAAAACTGTTTCCGCAGTTTTTATATCCGTGGTTAAGAATAGCCGTTCCGATGTTTTTCGTTATATCCTCTTTTCTTTTCTTTACAAAGGTTAATCTCGCACCCGATAAAGACAGAAAAGGTATTCTTAAAAAATATGTGAAAAGGCAACTTATACTATATTTGTTTTGGTTTATCGCACTTCTTCCCGTTACCGTCTTTGTAAGACAAGATTGGTTTGACGGCGGAATTAAGTCGGGTATTTTAACCGCACTGTCAAACACACTTTTTTCGAGTACGTTTATTACTTCTTGGTTTATTGTAGCCTCTATTCAGGCTACTGTAATAGTGTATTTTATGTCAAACGGTAAAAACGATGTGTTTTTACTTATTATCTTTTCTGCCGTTTATGTTATTTGCTGTTTAAGGTCAAGTTACTTTCTTGCTTTCAAAGGAAGTCGGACGGTTTTATTGTTTTCAAAGTGTTATGAAACAGTGTTTGCAAAGCCGATGTTCAGTTTTCCTGCGGCGTTAATCTGGATAATGATAGGAAAAACGTTTGCCGATAACAAAATAAATACCGACAAACGTTCTTTTTTGATTATTTCAACTTTAATTTTTTTGGTACTTCTGTTTATTGAGTGGAAGTACGTTGTTTTGCTTAAAGGGGAATATGACAGCAACAGTTATTTATCCTTAATACCTCTTGTGTTTTCACTGTTTGCCCTGATAAAAGGCATAAACATAAACATTAAAAGTGCAGTGGTTTTACGGCGAATAAGCGTAATCACCTTTCCGCTTCACGCGTCTGTTGCCGTTGTTGCAAGAAAAACGCTATGCAAACCGATTGAAAATGCAGACTTGCGTGCTTTGGTGGTCTTTATCCTTACCGCAGGTATATGTCTTGCGTTTTCCTTTGCCGTATTTAAACTTGAAAAGCACAAGTCTTTCTCTTTTCTTAAATACTCACATTAGGCTGACGGGTTCGGATTATTCTTGTTAGGCTAAAGTACAGATTTTATTATTTCTACTGCCGTTTTGAGTTTGTCAAACGGAATGTTAAGAGCGGGGAGAAGTCTTACCCTATCCTTTGCGGTAAGACACAAAACACCCTTTTCCATACATTCCTTTACAACCTGTGCGGCGTCTTTTTTTGTTTTAAGACCTATCATAAGTCCTATACCGCTTATATCTTCTATGCCTTTTGCATTTGAAAACTCATCAAATATATATTTACTTTTTTCTCTGATATTTACAAGCAAATCTTCGTCTATCCTGTTAAGTATACTTATTGCCGCGGCACAGCATACGGGGTTTGCACCGAAGGTAGAACCGTGGTCGCCGAAAGACAAAACGTCCTTAACCTTATCGGACAGCATTGTAGCACCGAGTGGGAGACCGCCTGCAAGTCCCTTTGCGGTTGATATTATATCGGGCGTAATTTCGTAATTCATATAGCAGTAGAGTTTTCCCGTTCTGCCGTTGCCCGTCTGTACTTCGTCTACTATTACCGGTATATCGTTTTCGTGTGCATAATCGGTTATCTGCTTTAAAAATGTCTTGTCAATATTCTTAACTCCGCCTTCGCCCTGAATACACTCAAACATTACACCCGCTATTTTTGCCTCAGATGCAACCTTAATAAACTCGTCAAAATCGACGTCAATGCTTACAAAACCGCCTGTAAGCGGTTGATACAGTTCGTGGTAATGTTCCTGTCCTGTTGCCGAAAGGGTGGTAAGAGTTCTGCCGTGAAAACTGTTTTTAAGGGTTACGATAGTATAGCAGTCATTACCCTTTTTCTCTGCGGAATATTTCCTTGCAACCTTTATTGCACATTCGTTTGCCTCTGCACCCGAGTTTGAGAAAAACACCTTACTCATACCCGTTTTCTTACAAAGCAATTCCGCCAAAGCAACGCACGGTTCGGTGTAATACAGATTAGAGGTGTGTTGCAGTTTTGCCGATTGCTCACAAACCGCCTTTTGCCACTCGCTATCCGCAATACCGAAAGACGTAACCGCTATTCCCGAACCCATATCAATATACTCTTTGCCGCTTTCGTCGAAAACGGCAGAGCCTTTACCGTGTGTCAATACAACGGGAAACCTATTATACGTCCCTGCAATATATTTTAAATCTTTTTCCTTTACGGTCATAAAATCACTCCGTTATCATTGTTCCCGCACCCTCATCGGTAAGAAGTTCGGTTATTATGGAATGGGGAACGGTACCGTCCATTATTACAACATTTTTAACACCTTTTTTAAGTGCGTCTATACAACAGTCCACCTTTGGTATCATACCGCCCGAAATAACGCCCTCTTTTTTAAGGCTTTTGGCGTCTTTAATACTGATTTGCGGTATAAGGGTGGATACATCATCCTTATTCTTTAAAACGCCCGCTATATCGGTCATCATTATAAGTCTTTCGGCGTTTAAAGCCCCTGCTATTGCCGCCGCCGCAGTATCGCCGTTTATATTATAAATATTTCCTTTTGTGTCACAACCGAGCGTAGATATTACGGGGATATACCCGTTTTCTAAAATATCGGTTACGACGTCTATGTTTACCTTTGTTATTTCACCCACAAAACCGAATTTTTCGTCCTTAAAGGTAGACTCTATGAGTTTTCCGTCCATACCGCAAAGGCCGATTGCCTTTCCTCCATTCATTCCAAGCAGGTTTACAAGAGTTTTGTTTACCTTACCTGCAAGCACCATTTGGACGATATCTACGGTTTCTTTGTCTGTAACCCGCAGTCCGTCGATAAACTCCGACTTCTTGCCGAGTTTTCCCATAAGTTCGCTTATTTCAGGGCCTCCGCCGTGAACAAGTACGATTTTAACCCCTATAAGCCATAAAAGTACAATGTCCTGCATAACCTGAGCTTTCAACTGCTCATCTACCATGGCGTTACCACCGTACTTTATGACAACCGTCTTTCCCGTATACCGTTTTATATAGGGTAAAGCCTGTGTCAAAACTTCTGTACTTTGAGTGTTTAAATTATTGTTTAGCATAACTACTCTCCTATAAACTTATATCAGGTCCTGTAATCGCCGTTTATTTTAACGTAATCGTAGGTAAGGTCGCAACCCCAAGCGGTAGCGGTGTCCTTGCCGTCGTTAAGACTTACAAGTATTTCAATTTCCTTTTCGAGCAGTACGGTTTTAGCCTCATCTTCAGAAAACGGAATTCCCGCACCGTTTTTACATACTTTTACTTCTCCCGCCTTGCTTTTAAACGATACGTCAACCTTATTTATATCCACGTCAGCACCGCTGTAACCTATCGCACAGAGAACACGTCCCCAGTTTGCGTCCGCTCCGAACATTGCCGCCTTTAAAAGACTTGAACATATTACGCTCTTTGCAACCGTTTTGGCAATCGCTTTGCTCTTTGCTGTGTCAACCTTACATTCAAGCAATTTTGTAGCACCCTCGCCGTCACTTGCTATCATTCTGCATAAGTTTACAGTTACGGTATTAAGTGCCTGCATAAAGATTTCATAGTCGCCGTCTTCTTTTGTTATCTCGGGGTTTCCTGCTACGCCGTTTGCAAGTACCGTCACCATATCGTTTGTCGAGGTGTCACCATCTATACTTACCATATTAAATGTATTCGTAATATCGCTTGAAAGTGCCTTTTTTAACATTTCTTTCGAAATTGCTACGTCCGAAGTTATAAATACAAGCATAGTTGCCATATTCGGGTGTATCATTCCGCTTCCCTTTGCAATTCCGCCTATATGACAAACCTTACCGCCAACCGTAAACTCTACCGCAATTTCCTTTTTTACGGTATCGGTAGTCATAATTCCCTCTGACGCATCTGCACTGCCGTCGTTTGAAAGAGTCTTTACAAGGTCGGGAATACCGTCCTTTATCGGCGTGATATCGAGCGGTTGACCTATTACTCCGGTAGACGCAACCACTATATCATTCTCCGAAATATTAAGTGCATCGGCTGTAAGTTTGCTCATTTGCTCGGCAATTTCTATACCGTTTTCATTACAGGTGTTGGCATTTCCGCTGTTGCATATAACCGCTTGTGCAAAGCCGTCCTCAAGGTGCCGCTTTGTGACGCTTAATGTTGCACCCTTTACAAGATTTGTTGTATAAACCGCCGCCGCAGTTGCCCTTTTTTCACTGTATATTAAGGATAAGTCCCTTTTTGTTCTGTTCTTTCTTATTCCGCAGTGTACACCGCTTGCCTTATATCCCTTTGCGGCACATATACCGCCGTCAATTATCTTCATCTTCCTAACCTCACAAATTAAGTCCTGTTTCTTCATCGACGCCCATTACAATATTCATATTCTGTATTGCAGAGCCTGATGCACCTTTTCCTAAGTTATCAAAGCGTGAAACAAGGGTTATTCTCTCGTCGTTTCCGTAAACGCTTATCTGCATACTGTCTTTACCCGATAACATATCTGCACCAATAAAACCGTTTTCGTCGGCATTATCGCAAAATGTAACAAGTTTTCCCGTATAGTAGTTTTTATATACCGACTTTATATCCTCTATACTACCGTTTATCTGTTTTCCAAACAACGGTACGGTTACTTCCATACCGCTGTAATATGATGATACAATCGGTGAAAAAACAGGCAAATTATCAAGTCCGCATATTTTACGCATTTCGGGAAGATGCTTATGCTGTTGATTTAGTCCGTAAACCCTCGGTGCTAAAAGGGTATTTGCCGTGTTTTCGTCTGTATAGTCGGCAATCATCTTTTTTCCGCCACCTGAATATCCCGTAAGAGAAAAACAGGTAAGCAGAGCGTCTTTACTTATTATGCCCGCCTTGACAAGAGGTGCAACGAGTGCAATAAAACCGCTTGCGTGACAGCCCGGATTTGCTATTCTCTTTGAAGTCTTTATCTTTTCTTTTAAACCCTCTATTTCGGGAAAACCGTATGTCCAACCGTCATTTGTACGGTGGGCGGTAGAGGTGTCGATAATAACCGTACTGCCGTTATTGACCATACTTACAGCCTCAACCGACGCACTGTCCGGCAGACACAAAAACGCAATATCCGCACTGTTTAACATTTCCTTGCGTGCAGAAGCGTCCTTCCTTAACTTTTCGGAAAGCGTAATAAGCTTGATATCTTTTCTTTTTTCAAGTCTTTCAAAAATGCGAAGTCCCGTAGTACCTGCACTTCCGTCAATAAATACCTTTTTCATAATTTTGTCCTTTAATATGCACCTTTTTGAATAAATATGCAATAATTATACACATATTTATGCCAAATGTCAAGTATATTTTTAAAAAATATGCAAATATATGCATATAATGTTGAATAAAAATACTGCATACCGCCGATTGTGTGTATGCAGTAAAAAATCACAAAAGTCGTTTTTAAAAATATCTTGTTATAAACAAAATTATATGCTATAATGTGCTTACCACACAAAAACTTAATATTGCACTTGTACGAGAAGTGGCATTTTTTATTTTGGTAAAAATGCATACTTCTGCTTTGACATTTCTTGTATGAGTGTTTAAAGTTTTTGTGTGGTAGCAAATTGAAGCTATGCGTTTTTCGGTGCGTAGCTTCGGTTACGCACTTTTTTAATGTTAAGAGGTAGCATATATGGTATGCCTGAATGAATTTTGTATTTATCAAAAGGACAATAACTGCCTGTTAGATACAGTAGAACTTGATATTAACGGTCGTTGTGAAGAATGTATTTATGCGGATATACCACCGCAAATATTAGAATACGAAAAAGAAAAATTAAGAAACAAATATAAAGAGGAAATCGGCAGACAATAAATTCCCGTCGGCAAAGCCGAAGCCTTAATTCTTCATTTTTAAGTTTTAAGTATTCATTTTCCATTTAGAAAACCTATCACAAAAACTTAATGAATACTTAATACTGGAATTTTGTTGTCTGTTATCTGTCAAATGTCGGTGAAGGTCGCAAAAAAAGAGTGTATTCTTTACTTGGGTTGCGGGGCTTTAACATTTATGTTAAAAAAATCATATAATGAGTGAGCTAAGAATAATTTTTAGGAGGTAAAGAAATGTTTAAACTCGCATTAAACGCAGGTCACGGATATAACACTGCGGGTAAACGCTGTTTAAAGTCAATTGACCCTAATGAAACAAGAGAATATACTTTAAACAAAAGAATTTGCGATAAAATACAAACTGCCCTTAAAGAATATGACGGCATAGAGGTGCTCCGTATAGATGACGGAAGCGAACTTTCGATATCAACAAGGGCGATAAAAGCAAATAACTTCGGCGCCGATTTCTATCTTGCCATACATCATAACGCAGGAATAAACGGTGGAAACGGCGGAGGTACGGAAGCGTATGTTTATCTTAAGGTTGACGAAAAAACCAAGCAGTGGCAAAGTGAAATTTACCATTCGGTAGTTGCAAGTACAGGACTTAAGGGCAACCGTTCGCAACCGCTAAGACAGGCAGATTTAGGAGAATGCAGAGAAACGCGAATGCCCGCTGTTTTAGTAGAGTGTGGGTTTATGGACAGTACGTCTGACACGCCTATTATACTCACCGATGAATTTGCAACAAAGGTTGCAAACGCCTGTGTGGGCGTGATAGCAAAACAGGCAGGTGCAACAAAGACTGTAACCGTACCCGTTTCGGCAAAACCCGTACAAACGGTTAAGTCGGCAGAGCAGATAGCAGAAGAGGTAATAAGGGGACTTTGGGGTAACGGCGAAGAAAGAAAGCAACGCTTATTAAAAGCAGGTTACGATTACTCCGCTATTCAGCCGATAGTTAATGCAAGACTTGAGGGTACTTCTGCACCGTCAAAAAAAAGCAATCAGGAGATTGCACAAGAGGTAATAAAAGGTCTTTGGGGCAACGGAACAGAGCGTAAACAAAAACTTGCAGACGCAGGTTATGATTACGCAGCTGTTCAGGGTATTGTCAACAACCTATTAAAATAGAGGTGCTTTTATGAAAATAAAATCAAAACAGTGGCTTAAAGCGGCGGCGATAAGGGCGGTAAGAACTATTGCCCAAACCGCGATTGCCACTATCGGAACATCTGCTATGATATGCACGGTTAATTGGAAAGTAGTTTTAAGTTCGGCACTGATGTCGGGCATACTTTCAATTCTTACAAGCGTAGCAGGACTGCCTGAAATAAAGGCAGAGCAGGAAAACTGAAAATAAGCAGTAAAAAAGTCTCTTTTGGCATAAGGCAAAAGAGACTTTTTGTGTCCGTGAGTATTAAATGAAGTTTTCGCTATGTGAAGAATGAAGTTGCGGGTTTCACCCGCAAATGAAGTACGGCTTACGCCGTAATGAAGTTGTGTCCCTAATGACACAAAATGCCAAACAAAAAAGAATGCTGTAACGTTCCTTTTTGTTTGGCTGGGGAATAGGGATTCGTTCTCGCCTGCGGGCTCGGTCCCTCGACGGCTCTGACAGTCCACCGGACTGTCATTCACTACCGTCTCGCAGTTCGAATCCCTCATCTTGCCAACAAAAAAACAAGAGTAGTATCAAAAGATACCACTCTTATTTTTTGGCTG
>JAKSQC010000044.1 GCA_024404325.1 Clostridia bacterium | reverse complement strand
CACTTTTACCGCATCGCAAACGTCACTTGACTGCGGTGCTTTATGTATACCCGTTATATGCCTTTGGTTACAGAAACTGCACATATTCGGGCAACCTATATGCGGTACGAATATGGAAATATTGGAATGTTTAACACTCATACTTCTTTGCCCATAAGTTTAAGTGCCTGCATTGCCGCCATCTGCTCTGCTCTTTTTTTACTGCTCCCGCTACCCTTTCCGATTACGTTAGAATTAAGGTGTACTTCAACAGTAAACGTCTTATCGTGGTCAGGGCCTTTTTCATCGGTTAAAATATACGTTACCGATTCCTCGGGGTTACGCTGTATTATCTCCTGTAAAAGTGTTTTATAATCTTTAAAGGTATCGTCTTCGTGTGTATTTTTAAGTTCACGAAGTACAAAATTCATAACGTGCCGTCTTGCTACTTCCATTCCCCCGTCAAGATAAATTGCCGCAAGAACCGCCTCGAATGCATCGGCAAGAATAGAGTCCCTTTCCCTGCCGCCACCTTTATCTTCGCCTTTACCGAGCAATAAATACTTTCCTAAGTTGAGTTCCCTTGAAAACCCACAAAGTGCCTTTTCGCAAACAAGTGAAGAACGAAGTCTTGTAAGTTCACCCTCAGGCATATTAGGATAGTGCTTATATATATACTCCGATACGATTATGGAAAGTATCGAGTCACCCAAAAATTCAAGACGCTCGTTAGAGGTTAAACCGTTTCTTACCTCGTTTGCATAAGACGAATGAGTGAGAGCATTTTTAAGCAACTTTATATTATTAAATTTGTAATTCAGTTTGCTTTCAAGTGACTGCATTTTTTAATCTTCTCCAAATTAAATATTTGAACTGATAGTATCAATAACGCCGTTTTCAGCAAAGGATACTGCCTGCCTTATTGCATTTTTAATCGCCCTTGCGTCCGAACTGCCATGTGCTTTTATGACGGGTTTTGATACGCCTAAAAGCAACGCACCGCCGACTTCTGAACTGTCCATAAGATTTTTAAGTTTATATAAATCTTTTTTAAGTACTAAAGCGGCAAGTTTGTTTGGCAAACTTTTATACATAGCCTGTTTTATAAGTTTAAACAGTGTCATAGAAGTGCCTTCGATAAGTTTAAGTGCGATATTACCCGTAAAACCGTCGGTTATAACGGCATCGCATACACCTTTGGGCATTTCTCTTGATTCGATATTACCGACAAAGTTAATAGGTGCATTACTTAAAAGTTTATAGCTTTCCGTTCTTAGTTCGTCACCCTTTGTATCCTCTGTGCCGATATTAAGAAGTCCGATTTTAGGGTTGTTTCTGCCCTCAACCTTTTCAAGATACACACTTGCCATTATACCGAACTGCAAAAGCATTTCAGGTCGGCACTGAGCATTAGCACCCATATCCATTAGCATATAACTGCCGTTAGGTGACGGTATAAGACTGCCGAGAGCCGGTCTTTTAATACCCTTTATCCGCTTTATAATAAGTGTACCGCCTACTACTACAGCACCCGTCGAGCCTGCCGAAACAAAGGCGTCTGCATTACTGTCTGCGAGTTCCTTAAACGCAAGTGCCATAGATGACTCGCTATGTGCTTTTAATATTGAGGTAGGGTCATCGTGCATAGTGATTATATCATCAGTATGTATGATTTTTGTGTCACCGTAAAACTGAAGACCGTTTTCTTTTATTACACTTTCAATAATATTTTTATCGCCTGTAAGGGTAATTTCAACGCTATACTCCTTTGAGGCATAAGATGCACCCTTTATTATTTCAACAGGTGCATTATCACCGCCAAAAGCATCAACCGCTATTCTCATACGATACCCTCCTTACTAAACCATTCAAGCGAACGCTGTGACAGTGCTTTGTAGCGTTCGTGTTTATCTCTTATGTGTGTGTCAAGTGACGGAAGTATTCCAAAATTTGCACCCATCGGCTGAAAATTCGTTACACTTTCATCACAAATATAACCTAACAATGCACCAATCATAGTAAATTTCGGTAAAACGGACTTGTCCTTACCTAAAATTCTGTTTGCTACGTTAATTCCTGCTACTATTCCCGATGCCGCAGACTCCATATACCCCTCAACACCTGAAATCTGACCTGCAAAAAATATATTGTTATGTTCTTTAAGCGACAAATCGTCATTTAAAAGTTTAGGCGAATTGATAAAGGTGTTACGGTGCATTACGCCGTACCTTACAAACTCTGCATTTTCAAGTCCCGTTATCTTTGAAAACACCCTTTTTTGTTCGCTGAACTTAAGGTTTGTTTGAAAACCCACGAGGTTATACATAGTGCCGTCATTATTTTCCCTGCGTAATTGCACTACCGCCCAAGGTCTGTGACCGGTACGCGGGTCGCGAAGTCCTACGGGTTTAAGCGGTCCGAAACGAATGGAATCTTCGCCCCTTTTGGCAAGTACCTCCACAGGCATACAACCCTCGTATACCTTAAAAGGTTTATCAAATTCGTGAAGTGTGGCACATTCGGCGTTTATAAGTTCATTATAAAAGCTCTCATATTCCTCTTTATTCATAGGACAGTTTACATAATCGCCTTTGCCGTCACTGTAACGTGAAGCAAAAAACGCCTTATTAAAATCAATACTTTCTGCCGTTACAATAGGTGCCGCCGCATCATAAAAACTAAGGCTTTCAAGGTTGCAAAGTTTTTGTATATCCTCTGCCAATTTACCGTCAGTAAGGGGTCCCGTTGCAATAACGGTTATGCCGTCATTTGGTATACTCTTAACTACACGGTTTGTAATTTTTATATTTTTATGTGACTTTATTTTATCGGTAATAAAACGTGAAAATATATCCCTATCAACCGCAAGTGCTCCGCCTGCACTAACCCTTGAAACGTCCGCCGCCTCAAGACATACAGAGCCTAATTTCCGCATTTCTTCCTTTAAAAGCCCTGCCGCAGAATCAACCTTTGAGGCTTTTAAGGAATTTGAACACACAAGTTCTGCAAAATTATCGCTTTTGTGTGCAGGGGAACGTTTTATCGGTTTCATTTCAACAAGTTCTACTTCTATTCCCTTGTTTGCAATGGTGTATGCTGTTTCGCAACCTGCAAGACCTGCACCTATTACCGTAACCTTACTTTTCATCGGTTTTAGCCATTTTGCCCGTCTTTCTTGTTGGACATTCGGAGTTCATACAGTATTTTCTGCCCCTTATTCCGCTTACAATATAACTACCGCATTCACTGCACTTTTCGCCTGTCGGTATACCGGATGACGCAAAATCACACTGCGGATAATTTGAACATCCGTAAAACTTCTTGCCTTTTTTGGAAACGCGTTTTACAAGTTTTGCACCGCACTTAGGACAGGGTTGTTTAACCTCATCTTCGGGTACGGGTTTTGTATTCTTACACTGCGGGTAACCGGGGCAAGCCAAAAACTTGCCGAAACGTCCGTTTTTAACTACCATTTTTCTACCGCATTTTTCACATACAACATCGGTTTCAACGTCGGGTACTTTTACACGCTTACCGTCAAGCGACTGCTCTGCTTTTTTATACAGTGCATCAAAACTTTTATAAAAATCGGCAATAGTATCCGTCCAACCGAGTTCGCCCGCACCTATTTTATCGAGTTGCTGTTCAAGACCTGCGGTAAACTTAACGTCTACTATCTTTTTAAAATACTCGCCTATGAGATCTGCTACGACAGTACCGAGTTCGGTAGGCTTAAGCGACTTTTTTTCACGCTCAATATAGTTTCTCTGAATGATATTAGATATTATCGGTGCATAGGTAGACGGTCTTCCTATCCCGTTTTCATCAAGTGCTTTAATAAGTGTCGGTTCGGTATAACGTGCAGGGGGTTGAGTGAAGTGTTGATTTGGGGTAAGACTTTTAAGTTTTAAACTATCCCCTATCTTCATTTCTGGCAGTGCACCGCCAAGAGCAATGTCCTCGTCTTTACCCTCTTCATATAGTACGGTAAAGCCGTCAAACCTTACGGTATAACCGCTTGATTTAAAGAGATAATTCCCTGCCGTAATATCAACCGATACGGTATCCAAAACGCAGTTTGCCATCAAAGACGCTATAAATCTTTCCCAAACAAGTTTATAAAGTTTATACTGTTCTGCTGTGAGCGAGCCTTTTGCCATTTCGGGAGTTATGCCGATTATAGTAGGTCTTATTGCCTCGTGGGCATCCTGAGCGTCATTCTTTGTCTTAAAATAGCGTTGCTTAGAGGGCATATAATTACTGCCGTAATGCTCGGTTATATATTTTGTAGCGGTTGCCCTTGCCTCTTCGGAAATTCTCAGAGAATCTGTACGCATATAGGTTATAAGACCTGTTGTGCCGTAACCTGAAACCTCTACGCCTTCATACAGTTGCTGTGCTACCTTCATTGTTCTTTGACCTGTAAAGCCGAGTTTTCTTGACGCTTCCTGTTGTAATGTGGAAGTAATAAACGGAGGTGCAGGTTGCCTGTTGCGAACACCTTTTTTAATATCGGTAACGGTATATTCTGCATTTTCAAGTTCGTTTACTATCCTTAAAGCAGATTCCTCATTACTTATTGTATCGAGTTTCTTACCGTCCGCCGTACCGTAAAGTTTAGAGTCAAAAGTTTTTCTTGAGCCGATAAGTTTTGCATCTACCGTCCAGTATTCTTCGCTTACAAACTTTTCAATTTCTCTTTCTCTGTCAACTATAAGCCTTAGTGCTACGGTTTGAACTCTGCCGGCAGACAGTCCGCCCTTTACCTTTTTCCATAAAAACGGGCTTAATTTATAACCTACTATTCTGTCAAGCACACGCCTTGCCTGCTGTGCGTCTACAAGGTTTAAATTTATTTTATGCGGATTGCTTATTCCTGTCTTTACACCTGTTTCGGTTATCTCATTAAACGATATTCTGTTTGCATCGTTTAAATCAAGTGCCAATATCTGTGCCAAATGCCAAGATATTGCCTCTCCCTCACGGTCGGGGTCGGTTGCGAGAAGTACGCCGTCACTATTGGCGGCGGCGGTTTTCAAGGACTTTATTACGTCCTTTTTATCCGACATATTTATATATTCGGGTTTGAAATTGTTTTCAATATCAACACCGAGTTTTGATTTGGGTAAATCTCTGATGTGTCCGACAGACGCCATAACATCATAGCCGTTTCCTAAATACTTCTTTATACTTTTAATCTTTGCAGGAGACTCTACTATTACGAGTTTTGCCATTTTATCTGCTCCTTTACAATTTATAAAACCTTATATGTACCGCCGAAGTTTGCCTTTATATAATGCTCAAATTCGAGTTCCGTAAGAGCCGAAATGAGTTTTTCATCAGGAATGTTAAGTTCCAGCAAATCATCTGCGGTAAAATTTTGCTTATCTAAATAATTATATACTATTCTTGCCTCTTTGGAAAGACCTTTAGACAAATTTTTTTCTTTTTTTATAGTTTTTTCTTTTTTATTTTTACTATCGTCCTTTTTAAAGGCTTTTTCAAGGTCTATTTTTTCGGGAAACTGCGGTATATATTCATAGAAAATATCCGATGCGTCAAGAAGAGGTTTTGCACCGTCACGCAACAAATTATTAGAGCCTTTATAATTGATATCCGTAGGGTTGCCCGGGATAACAAATACATCTCTGCCTTGGTCATTGGCGTGTTTTGCGGTACTGAGCGTACCGCTTTTCTCCCCTGCCTCTAAAACTGCAACACCGAGACTCAGTCCCGACATCAGTCGGTTTCTTATTGGAAATGAATACTTACTTCCCTTTTCGTACGGCGGATACTCACTTATAAGACAACAGTTATTTGCTATTGTGTCCCTAAGTTTCTTGTTTTTTGATAGATAGTCACACAAAATACCACAGCCTAAAACCGCTATCGTTCTGCCGTTTGCCTTTAATGCACCGATATGAACATAGGTATCTCCGCCTACCGCTCCTCCGCTTACTATTATCATACCCGACTTTGCAAGGCGGTTTGAAAGCGAATATCCTGCCTTTTTGCCGAACTCCGATATTTTTCTCGGTCCTACTATGCAAAACACAGGCTCATTATCTATATCGGGTAAATTTCCTTTTATATATAATATAAGCGGTGGTGTTTGAATATTACGAAGTCTGTCGGGAAAATCTAAGTCGAGTATACTCATAATTCTTATACCGTTTTTTTCGCAATCGGTAAATATCTTATTTACGGCAGAATGTTTTACAGATTTTAATTTTTCTCTTTCTTTGATATCTAAAACATTTGAATTTATGATGTTTTCAAGATTTTGATTTAAAAGGTTATTATCATTTAATATTTTAAAAATTTTATACGCTCTTATACTTCCCGCACCATAAACCGTTTGTAAAGCGACAAGATTAAACAAGGAATTTTTAATACTTAAATTTTTCATAAAATTCACCTGCTAACGTTTCATCATTTCCCATGATGCTATCGCCGCAGCCACAGAGGCATTTAGAGATTCCGCTTTGCCCGACATCGGTATTGTTACCCTTTTAAATGCGTTTTTTTGAGTTTCATTCAAAATACCGTTTGCCTCGTTGCCTATGATTATTACGTCACCGTCTTTAAAGTCAATTTCGGTTATTTTATCGGCGGTTTCATCTACAACGCAGGCAAAAGACCTAAGACCGTTTGAATTTACAAACTCGGTGATACTGTCTGTAATATAAATAGGCATCCTTAAAAGTGTACCCATTGATGCCCTTAACACTTTAGGACTGTACGGGTCACAACCGTCAGAAGACAGAATAATACCGCTTACGCCTAACGCCTCGGCAGTTCTCGATACCGCACCTAAATTAGATGGGTCTGCTATATTTTCGAGTGCTATATATCTGCCGAAATTATCTATTTCCCGTTTTCTTTCGGGAATTTTCGACACTGCTATTATTCCCTGAGGTGAGGATGTATCACCTATTTTTTTAAAAAGAGTATCAGGCAACAAATAACACTTATCAGCCTTAATTGATAGTTTTTCTATTTTTTCATAATACTTTTCATATGCCTTCTTTGAGACAATCAGTTTATCAAATTTATCCGTATTATCGTATAAATCACAGCAAATTCTAAGTCCCTCAAGCACAAATAAACCGTTTTCTTCCCTTGCTTTTTTGGACAACTGAAGCAACGATATAAACTTGATAAGCGAATTGTCTTTACTTGTAATTTCGATGAAATCAGGCATCTTTCCACACCTCTTTTAAAGCAAAAATTCGCCCGAGGTAAACTCGGGCGATATAAAATTTATTTATCTAAAGCCTTTTGAGCAGTCTTAACAAGTGCTGCAAAACCTGCGGCGTCATTTACCGCTATGTCTGCTAACATCTTACGGTTAATCTGCACTCCTGCCTTATTAAGACCGTTAATGAATGTTGAATAATTCATTCCGTTAATCTTTGCGGCAGCAGATATACGGGTTATCCACAGACGGCGGAAATCACGCTTTTTCTGTCTGCGTCCGATATAAGCATAGTTGCCCGACTTCATTACTGCTTCTTTCGCAGTTTTAAAGAGTTTAGATTTAGCACCAAAGTATCCTTTGGCAAGTTTTAGTGTCTTTTTTCTTCTTTTGCGTGTTGCTAACGCACCTTTTACACGTGCCATTTCAAGTAACCTCCACTTTTTAGTTTAGACATAGTCTAATTCCGATTATTTATACGGAATCATTTTCTTCACCTTTGCAACATTCGTTGCATCGGCACATACTACCTTGCGAAGATTTCTCTTACGCTTCGTTGTTTTCTTGTTAAGAATGTGCGATTTAAAAGCATGAGCACGTTTAACCTTGCCGGTCTTAGTGAGTTTGAAACGCTTTTTTGCACCGCTGTGTGTTTTAATTTTAGGCATTTTAAGTCCTCCCAAAAAATTTATTTACCGGATTTAGGAGCCAAAAACATTAACATGTTACGTCCTTCCATCTTGGCAGCCTTTTCTACAACCGAAACTTCACTACAATACTCCGCAAAACGCTTCATTGTATCGTAACCGATTTCCGGATGACCGAGTTCGCGTCCCCTGAAACGAATGGAGACCTTTACCTTGTTTCCCTCTTTAAGAAAACGTACGGCGTGATTTCCCTTTGTTTCAAAATCGTGGGTGTCAATGCTGAGACCTAAACGGATTTCCTTAATCTCAAACGTCTTTTGATTCTTCTTGGCTTCCTTTTCCCTCTTTGCCTGCTCGAAACGGTATTTACCGTAATCCATTACCTTGCATACAGGGGGATTGGCATTCGGCGAAATGTTTACTAAATCTAAATCTTTCGCATACGCCGTCTCGATTGCCTTATCAATAGGCAGTATACCGAGTTGCGAGCCGTCCGAATCAATAACGCGGACTTCCTTGAATTTTATACCTTCATTGATGGCTAATTCTTTGCTGCTGATTGTGAAGCACCTCCGTAATTCAGTAAAATTTAAAATAATAAAGACGTGAACACAAAAATGTCCACGTCGTAAAAACAATTATTCGTCAGAATACTGCTTTATTAACCCTGCGATAACGAACGCACAGGTGAGAACGCGGACCGTTCTGCTTCATTGTCAAAGAGTATTATACCACAAAAAAACTATTTGTCAAGCATTTTATTCAATTATAAGTTCTTTTATGGAACGCAACTGATAGTTTACGTTTTTAAGAAGTTCCGGATGTTTAAGTGCCGCCGCCGCACCTTTTACAACACTGTGCGTAGGGTCGTCAAGCAGATGCACCTTCGTACCGCAAAAGTCGGATATAAAGTTTGACATTCCTTTCATAAGAGAACCGCCACCTGTAAGGTACAGTCCGTCCGACTTTATATCGGAAACAAGGTCAGGGTCGGTTTTTGAAAGCACCGAACGAATTGCGTTGCATATAGCATAGGCAGTTTCCTTTATTGCCTCGTATACTTCCGATGACGTTATTTCAAAACTCTCAGGCAAACCCGTAAATACGTTTCTCCCCTTTGCTACCATAGCCACCTCAACAGGTCTTTGCAAAACAGTTCCTATCTGCTTTTTTATTGATTCCGCCATCAAAGGGCCTACTTCTATGTTAAACTCCTTGCGTATGTACTTTGCTATTTGCATATCAAAGTCACCCGACGCAACCTTAAAAGAGTCACAAACCGATATACCGCCCATAGATACCACCGCTATATCGGTAGTTCCTGCACCTATATCTACTATAAGCGTGCCGTGAGGCTTTGAAAAATCAAGTTGTAAACCGAATGCTATCGCAAGCGGGCCTTCTATTACCGATATGTTTCTGCCTCCTCCCGATTCCACAACATTAGCAAGAGAGTGGTGTTGCAGTTCGGTAAGACCTGCGGGAAGCGTAGCCATAATTCTCGGTCTTACAATTTTA
Source organism: Clostridia bacterium (assembly GCA_024404325.1). GTDB lineage: Bacteria > Bacillota > Clostridia > Oscillospirales > Acutalibacteraceae > UBA737. The sequence continues at coordinate 1,129 of JAKSQC010000044.1, read as the reverse complement.
CTGCCGAACGCCTCAAACATATACTCTTTTAACATCATTTCGGCAATATCATAATCGGATATAACACCGTGTTCTATCGGCGAAACACAAACAAGACTGTCAGGCGTTCTGCCCAAAGTCTGCTTTGCTTTTTCTCCGTAGTATACAGGTTCCCACGTTTCATTGTCTACCGTAACCATACTCGGCAGTTCAAGTACCACCTTTGAACTTGAAAATATTACGGTTTTTGACGTGCCTAAATCTATACCGATTTCTGTAGCCATTTATATCACCATTTTAATTATATATTATACCTGCCATTTTTTCAACAGTTTGATTTTTGTGAGCAAAGATTGTTCTTTAAGAGTGTCATCATCATACCTGTGCGGTATATGAGTGAGTGCAGTAACGCAGTATACGGTATCGGCACCCGCAAAAAGCAGTTGTTTTGCACATTCGCTTAGTGTTGCTCCCGTAGTTTTAATATCGTCTATCAAAAGTACGTTTTTGCAGTTTACTTTTCTTGTATAAAAGTATTTTCCCGATACATTAGAAAATCTTTCGTTTGTACCTTTTGAATGTTGGTCTGCACCTGTTTCATTACATTTCAAAATTTCATAAAACATAGGAATTTTAAGTTCCCCCGACATTATTTCACAAAGGCGTTTTGTATGGTCAAAGCCGTATTTTCTTTTGCTTTTATTTGAGGCGGGTACTGCACATATAAAATCAAAATTTACACCCTTATACTCATTTTTTACGGCTTTTGCCATCTGCTTTGCAAAGAATTCTGCATAGTGGCTTTTTCTACCGATTTTATACCTTAAAATTGTCTGCCGTGCTATATCCGTATACTCAAAAACACAAATAACCTTTTCAAAATAATATACCCGTTCTTTGCAAATGCAATCGTCCTTTTCAAGTCCGCATTTAAAACAGCGTTTCCCTGCATTTATCCGCTTAATATCTCTTTTGCAAAATTGACACAGATATTCGTTATTCTTTATAATCTCACCGCAACCTACACACTGTTTTGGAAAAAGCGACTGCAAAACACAAGTATTACAACCTTTTATAATGTTATTTATTTTCATTTATAAACTCTTTTAACAATGTGTAACGCACCGTTTTTTTATCCTTTCCGACCATT
>JAKSQC010000043.1 GCA_024404325.1 Clostridia bacterium | reverse complement strand
TTAATTTAATATTTATCGTGGATAAATTTTAAAATTCAATTATTCTTTCTTAAATTTTAAGTATTCATTATTCATTTAGAAAACCTATCACGCTGATTTTAATGAATACTGAAGACTCAATAATGAATAATGAATAATACAAAGCGAAAACCTACCACTTTCGTGATAGGTTTTCGCTTTGGAGCTGCTAACCGGGATTGAACCGGTGACCTCGTCCTTACCAAGGACGTGCTCTACCGACTGAGCCATAGCAGCATATCTGCGACCTGATTATTATATTATAAAGGTCGCACAAAGTCAAGATTTATTTTTGATTTACCGATTATAACTCAACTGTGACGGTTCTTCCTGAAGCCTCGTATGAACGATATTTAACACCTGCACTGTCAAACATACGCTTAGACGCCATAACACCGTCCGTATCGGCATACTTGTCGCTTAAATATACAACCTCGGCTATCCCCGACTGAATTATTGCTTTTGCACACTCATTACACGGGAAAAGTGTAGTATATACTACCGAGTCTCTGACAGAACCGTTATGACAGTTAAGTATCGCGTTTAACTCGGCATGACAAACATATAAATACTTAGAATCAAGTCCCGGATTTTTGTCCCAAGGGTAATCGTCGTCACTGCAAGAATGAGGCATACCGTTATACCCTACTGACAGTATTTTCTTCTCACTGTCAACAATACACGCTCCCACCTGCGTAGACGGGTCTTTACTACGCTTTGATGACAGTATTGCAATACCCATAAAGTATTCGTCCCAACTTATGTAATCTGTGCGTTTCATACCTAACACCCTTTTTATTTTTTAGTAATATAAAACTGAATATTTTTACTATGTATATTGTAATATAAATCAGTTTACTTTGCAATCTTTTTCTTTTAAAAGAAAAAATGCAGTCAAAAACATTATTAGCGGAAATACCGAGCACACTAAAAAGCCTGTACGCAAATTAAAAATATCTGCTATAACGCCTAAAAGCCAAGGACCGCACGAACAACCCAAATCACCAAACAGTGCAAAAATGCTGAACATCAGCGTTCCGCCGTTTGGGAAACGTGCAGATGCCAAAGAATAAGTACCGGGCCAAGAAAGACTAACCGAAAATCCGCAAACGGCACAGGCAATAAGGCACAATACGGGAATTTTGCAAAATGCCACAACTAAATAACAGATAAAACATAAAACATTATTAAATATAAGTGCCTTTCTATAAGAAAATTTCCCTGAAATTACACCGAAAAGCACCCTGCCTACTCCCATTGATACTGCAAAAAGGCACGGTCCTGTTAGGTCGCCTATTACCTTGTTTATGCCAAGTCCCTTTTGTACGAACATAGAAGTCCACTGTGCCATCGCAAGTTCGCTTGCTCCCGCACATAGCATAAATATGACAAAACACAAAAATTCTCTGCTTAAAAAAATACTGTTACTTTTAACATTATCATTTACCTTGTCAGGTTCAATGACAGGAACTTTAATAAAAAAGAACATATTAAAAAAAGGCACTGTTGCCCATACAAGCGGAATTAAGTTCCAATTTAAGAAACCGAAGAAACTTACTAAAACGGTAGTGCATATAACGGTAAACGCTTGCCCCCAACAATAAAAAGAGTGTAAAAAAGCCATATTTGCCGCCTTATTTTTAAAGGGCAAAAGTTCAATCATAGGACTTATTATAACCTCAATAATACCGCTTCCGAATGCGTATATGATTACAGATATCAATATCGCGATATATGCATCACACATTACTTTTGGAAGTAATGACAGCATAACAAGTCCTGTCGCACAAAGTCCGTGACAAAGAATTGCACAACCCTTATAGCCTATTATATTTACTATAAGCGGTGTTATCATATCGGAGACGATTTGTATTAAAAAATTAACTAAAATAATTCTGCCCAACTTTTCATACCGAAGACCGTAATTATTTTGAAACACAATAAAAAGTATCGGCAAAAAATTATTTATAATCGCCTGAACTACATAGCCTATATAACATGCTGTTTTTGTACTTTTATAACTCTTTTCCATTCATATCTCCGTAAAACAAAAAGTCCTGAAACACAATAATGCGTTGCAGGACTCTTATATTTGATTTTTAATTTAAATGGCTCTCGTAACCTTGCCTGAACGCAGACAACGGGTGCAAACGTTTATACGACGGGGAGAACCGTCAACAATAGCCTTTACCTTTTTAACATTCGGTTTCCAAGTTCTGTTAGAACGTCTGTGTGAGTGGGAAACCTTAATTCCGAAAGCAATTTCTTTACTGCATATTTCACATTTTGCCATTCTTCTGCACCTCCTTTTGAATTGACAGACACAAGTCTGTACCGTAACAAACAATATAATAACAGAAAACTGTAAATAATGCAAGCATTTTTTTAAATTTAATAAATCATTCTTTATGTTTCGGTCTTAACATCAGGTCGCTTACAACGTTATCGACGGTTCTGCCACCGTAAAGTATACCGTAACATTCGTTTATTATAGGCAGTTCGACATTATATTTATTGCCGAGTTCATACGCCATTTGTGTAGCGTAGTATCCCTCTACAGTGCCTACTTCTTCAAGTGCCTGTTTTATCGGCACACCGCTTCCTACCTTATTTCCAAACCGATTATTACGGCTGTGTCTTGAAGTGCAGGTTACCACAAGGTCGCCTATACCCGTAAGACCTGCAAACGTATGCTCGCTCGCTCCCATACAAACACCAAGTCGTATCATTTCGGCAAGTCCTCTTGTAATAAGTGCCGCCTTTGTATTATCACCTAACCCCAAACCGTCGCAAATACCGGCACATATTGCGATTACGTTTTTAAGTGCTCCGCCGAGTTCAACTCCTACAACATCTTCCGAAGTGTAAACACGCAAAAATTCGTGCGACATAACGTCTTGTACCACCTGTGCCGCAGCTATACTCTTTGACGCCGCCACAAGTGAAGTAGGTATTTCTCTTGCAACCTCCTCTGCGTGGGACGGTCCTGAAAGTACAACTATTCTAGCATCGGGCAAAACTCCCTCAATAACCTGTGAAAGTCTGTTAAGAGTACCCTTTTCAAGTCCCTTTGCAACGTTTACCACTATACCGTAATCTTTATATTTTGAAAGTTTTTCGGCTACCGATTTTACCGCAGTAGACGGCGTTGCAATTATTGTTATAAGCGAACCTTCTACACAGGATAAATCATCTGTTATATCAATATCCAGCGGAATTTTTATTCCGCTGAGCAGTTTTTCATTTGCTCTTTGTGTTTTGAGCATTGAAACTTCGCTTTCAAACGGTGACCAAAGTGTAACCTCATTTTTGCTACTGTGTGCGGTAATTGCAAGGGCTATGCCCCAACCACCCGAACCTAAAACGGTAATCTTTGACATATGTACTATCTCCTCTTTACAGAAAGTCTTTTTTCTTCACCTGAAAGAAGTCTTTTTATGTTTTCACTGTGTTTTGCAATAATAATAATTCCCATAATAACACTTAAAACTGCCTGAGGGAAAAATAACGCCGAAGTATTATATAAAATAAGGGAAAGAATAACCACTACAACCGTAGCCACAAGTGAAGAAAGTGAAACTATTTTACTTGCAAAAAATGAAATTGCGAATATAATAAGTCCGACTAATATTGCAATAGGACTGCAAACAAGATAAATACCAACGCTTACTGCCACACCTTTTCCGCCCTTGAAATCAAAAAAAATCGGAAAGATATGTCCTAAAATACAGGCAACACCGCACAAATAAGCACCGTAAATCGGCACGGCATAAACTGCAGCTGAATTACTGCTTATATATTCAAACATCAATTTTCCTATATAGCAGGCAAAAAAACCTTTTAAAATATCACAAACAAATGTAAGTGCACCCGGCAAAAATCCGCCTACACGCATAACATTTGTAGTCCCTGCGTTTCCGCTTCCGAAATCACGTACATCACTGTTAGTAAAGCATTTTGTAAATATAACCGCAAAATTTATACTTCCTAAAAGATAGGCACCTATAACAGTAATAATTGCTGTCATAATCATTACTTATCTCCCCTTTCACGAATAACAAAACGCACCGGTGTACCCTCAAGTCCGAAAGTAGACCTTATCTGGTTTTCAAGATAACGCTGATATGAAAAATGAAATAACTGGACATTATTACAAAAACAAACAAATGTCGGCGGACGGGTTGATGCCTGCGTCATATAATATATTTTAAGACGTTTCCCCTTATCGGTAGGAGGTTGCACCCTTGCAGTAGCGTCTGCAAGTATATCGTTTAACTTACCTGTTGAAATACGCATAGTATTTTGTGAATTAACGTATTTTATCAAATCGAAAAGTCTGTCAAGTCTCTGTCCCGTTTTTGCAGATATGAATATTATCGGTGCGTAAGGCATAAATGAAAAATCATTCATCAGTTTCTTGCGGTATGAGTCCATTGTTTTGCCGTCTTTCTCGACTATATCCCACTTGTTTACCGCTATTATACAAGCCTTGCCCTGTTCAATCGCCAAACCTGCAACCTTTGAATCTTGCTCGGTAAAACCGTCAACACCGTCTATCATTATAACGCATACGTCAGAACGCTCTATCGCCATTTTTGCACGCAAAACGCTGTACTTTTCTATTCTGTCGTCTACTCTGCTGTTGCGTCTGAGTCCTGCGGTATCAATAAAATTAAACTTCCCGTGTTCGTTTTCAATAAGGGTATCAATAGCATCCCTCGTAGTTCCCGCAATGTCGGATACTATCGACCTTTCCTGCCCTGCTACCGTATTGACCAAAGATGATTTACCTGCATTTGGCTTGCCTATTATTGCAACATTTACTATGTCATCTTCATCGTCGGACAAATTTTCATCAGGCAGATACTTAAACACTTCTTCAAGTAAATCTCCCGTACCGTGACCGTGTACCGATGATACGGCTATCGGGTCGCCTAACCCCAAATTATAAAACTCGTAAAACTCCGCCGGAACATCTCCCACGTTGTCGCACTTATTAACACACAGCACGATCGGTTTACCGCTCTTTTGAAGCATTGACGCTATATCCATATCGGCGGCAGTAACACCGCTTTTTAAATCTGTAACAAATATTATTACATTTGCAGTATCAATAGCAAGGTTTGCCTGAGCACGCATACTTGAAAGTATTATATCATCTGTTTTAGGCTCTATACCGCCCGTATCAACAAGCATAACCTTTCTGCCTGACCACTCTGCATCACCGTATATACGGTCTCTTGTAACGCCGGGTGTGTCGTCAACTATCGAAAGACGTTTCCCCACAAGTTTGTTAAAAAGCGTAGACTTACCCACGTTAGGACGTCCTACGACCGCAATTATCGGTTTTGCCATACCTACCTACTCACTTCCTAACCTATGATACTCTCTACAAGACTGTATCCGTCATTATCGACTGCCGTAATTTTTACACAAAGTTTCTCTGACAGTTCGTCTACCGTCACACTGTCTAAAAACATATCGCCCTCATACCTTAACATAACCGACGGTATAAGAAGCTCACTTCCCAAATCTTTACTTTGCAGTTGATTATATATATCGGTTGCCGTAACAAGCCCCGCAACCGTTATTTTCTCACCGAAAAACTTATTATCAATTTTGTGTACGTCACACACAAGACCTTTGCACTTTTCTTCGCACCGTTTCGCAATGTCCGAAATCAGCGGATATGCCGCAACGCCCGTTGCAATAGATATATGCCTATTTTTATGTGTTTCTTTCAACTCACCTAAAGCAGATGTTACCTCACTGTCAAGCAGTGACCACAGTCCCACTCCGTTTTCAAGTTGTAAAAAATCTCCGTAGTAATCAGCGTTTGGAATTTGCTTTCTTGAAATAATATAAAACTCGTCCGCACCGTATACCCTGCGTTCATTATATTTTATTATACACTCATTACCAAATTTTTCAATAATTTTAAGCACTTCGCAGGCACTTTTTCTATCAAAAGGCTTTAAATTATAAAGACCGTCTCTGTATTTTGTAAGACCTACGGGGACGGCGGCTATACACTCTACGTTTTCAAAAGATGTAAGGTCAAAAAGTGTTTTTTCAAGTTCCTTGCCGTCATTAAGTGTCGGACAAAGCACCAACTGACAGTTCATCTTTATTCCCGCATCGTTAAACCGCTTTATAAATTCAAGTGCTTTTCCGGCATTTTTATTATTCATCATTTTAACCCTTAGTTCGGGGTTTGTGGTATGCACGGAAATGTTTATCGGACTTATATGCATTTTTATTATCCGCTCTACCTCGTGCTCCGTAATATTTGTAAGCGTTATATAATTACCGAATAAAAAAGATAGCCTTGAATCATCATCTTTGAAGTATAAACTGTCCCTGAGTCCGTTTGGAAGTTGGTCTATAAAGCAAAATACACACTTATTACTGCACGGTCTCTTTTTATCCATAAGGTATGTTTCAAAATTCATACCTAATTCTTCGTATTCATCCTTTTTTACCTTTATCTTTTTTAAGCGACCGTTTTTGTCTATTATCTGTACTTCTACTTTTGTATTGTTTTGATAAAAACGGTAATCAAGAACGTCCATTATTGTCTCACCGTTAAGTGTTACTAATGTGTCGCCCTTGCGTATGCCCTTTTTATCAGCAATACTGCCCTTTGTTACCGACGATATTATAACCGACATTCTCTCCTCACCGCCTTTTAAAAAATAAAAGGGGGATTTTATCCCCCTCCCTATTTCAAAATCTACTCTGCAACCTTTATAACCTCACGGCCGTTATATTTACCGCAAGCAGGACAAAGTCTATGCGGACGCTTATACTCTCCGCAACTCGGACACCTTACCAATGCCGGAGCATCGATTTTCCAAACGTTATTTCTTCTCTTGTCACGTCTTGCTTTTGAAGTTTTTCTCTTCGGTACTGCCATTCTCAGCACCTCCTTAAAATAGTGAATGTATTATTTAATTATTAAGTAATTCGGCAAGTTTTGCAAGACGCGGGTCAATTTCTTTTGTCTTACAATTACAACTGCCTAAATTAAGGTTCTTTCCGCACTGACAGCAGATTCCCTTACAGTCCTCCTTACAAAGATGTTTTGTAGGAAGACTTAATATTACCTCAGAATATACCAGCTCGTCCACATCAAGTTTCATTTCGGGAACAGTGATTATAGTATCACTTTGTTCTCCCTCTATTGATACAGCAAGAGATTTTTCCAAGTTTATGGTATATTCTTTTGAAGTTTCGACACCGCAACGGTCACAATCGGCAGTAAACTCAAATTTAATCTCAAGTAAAAGCAATACCACACTTGCTTTGTTGGACACAGAGCCTTTTACCGATACAGGTCTTTTGAGCGGAAAACCGCCTGCATAATCAACAGTACTCAAGTCCAACTCGTAATCAATCTGCACACTCGAATTATCGGTTGCAAAAATTCTTTTGAGTTCAAGAGTCATAAACGCACCTCGCACAAGCGACCGAAAATGTCACAAAGTATATTATATATTTACAAAGTGTCTTTGTCAAGTTTTATTTAGCAAAAAATACCGAATAAATTATATAGCCTGTATGTTTTTTATTTCTATATGTTCTTTATAGTTTAAACCGTATTTTTCTACCATTTTTAACGCTTTTTGTTCGGAAATTTTATCGTCAATGTTTTGGGGGTGATGTGCATCACAGCCAAATACTACAGGACAGCCCGTTTCCCCTGCTGTTTTCCAAAAATTATCATTTGGGTAATAACCGTTATTTCTAAGTCCGCCAAAGTTTATTTCAAGCGGTATATTGAGTTTTTTGGAAACTAAACATATTTTATTCATATATTTCAAATAAACATCATTATCGCCTGTAAAATGTATAACATCGGGATGTGCAACATAGGTAAAATATCCCGTTTCTATACCTTCAATAACATCGTTAACATACGAATCAAGACTTTCTTCAGAATCGGTTGAAAGAAAACTGCTGTAATAATTTTTGTTTAACCTATAACAATGCTGACCTAATATTAAGTATTCAATGCCTATTTTTTTCATAAACTTAAAAGATTTTGAAAAATATTCTTTATAATATCCCATTTCAAAACCTGAGTAAAGTTTAATTTTTCCTTTATACTGCTCTTTTAGGAAATTTATAGATGAAACGTAACCGTCATAATCGTCCTTATCAAACGTATCGTCATTACCGTAACCCTCAGGGTAACCCAACGGAGCGTGGTCGGAAAATCCCAATACCTTAAATCCGGCGTTTACAGCCACCTTTACGTACTGTTCGTCTTCCCCTACAGCATGACCGCATCTTGTAGTGTGAGTATGATAATTCTCGGTCATATTAGTCCCCCTTTGGTATATTATATATAGTATACCACATATATACCGATATTTCAAGAAAATAAGCCCCTGTCTTAAAAAACAGGAGCCTATTTTTACTATCCGATTTTAAGTTGTAATCGCAGTTTATCGCTTATCATTGCTATAAACTCAGAATTTGTCGGCTTTCCTCTGTCATTTTGAATAGTGTAGCCGAAATAGGAATTAAGTACATCTATATCTCCCCTGTCCCAAGCAACCTCTATTGCGTGACGTATAGCACGCTCAACACGTGAAGACGTGGTGTTATGTTTCTTTGCAACAGTCGGGTACAAAAGTTTTGTAACTGAATTTATTATCTCACTGTTCTTTATAGAAAGCATTATTGCTTCCCTCAAATAGTGATAACCTTTTATATGTGCAGGCACACCTATTTGATGAATTATATCGGTTATCATCAGTTCAAGTTGCGGGTCGGTGATTACATTGTCCTTTACAACAACAGGCGAAACCTCATTTCTCCACCCTGAAAGTTGTATTACACGCTCTGCCATTGTATTTATGTCAAAGGGTTTAAGAAAATAATAACTTGCACCTGCGTCAAGCGTTTCCTTTTCAAGTCTCGGATTGTCAAAACTCGACATCGCCATTACCATCGGTCTTTCTCTTTCGCTCATACTTTTGATACCGCCAAGCACTCCTAAAATGTCAAGATTTGGCATAAATACATCTGCTATGACAACATCAGGCTTTACCGCCCTTGTCTTTTCCAACAAACGTTGACCGTCCTTCTCACAAAGCGACACTTCCATACCGTATCCCTTAAGTGCTTTCGCACAATTCTGCCCTAATTCTGTTGAATCGTCAGCAATCACTACTTTTAGTTTCTTTTCCATTTATTGTTACCTCCTTTGGTTTTGTATTCCATATATTACCATACTTTCTAAAGAATTGCAAGTATTTTGTCATTATTTTTAGATTTTTTCGTCTAAAATTTTTGACAATATTCTATTTTAAATAGCATTGATTTTTTACACATTTCTACAAAATATAGCAAAAAGTTTGAAATTCAGCCTTTCTTCATCAATAAAGGAAAATTTTTGAAAAAAACTATTTTAAAAAATGAAAAAATATGATATAATGTTTAAAAATATCAAATGGGGGTTTTATTTTGAAAAAATTTCTTAAAGAATTTAAAGAGTTTGCTTTAAAAGGCAACGTGGTAGACCTTGCAATAGGTATGATTATCGGTACTGCATTTACAGGTATTGTAACTGCACTTACATCTAATTTTATACAACCTATTCTTGACTTTGTAACACGTGCACACCCTAACCTTTATACAGGAACTGAAATTTTAGGGTTTGTATCTGCCTTTATTTCCGCAATTATCAACTTTATTATTATCGCACTTACATTATTCCTTTTACTCAGAGGAATAAACCGTCTTTCAAACCTCAAAAAGAATAAAGAGGAAGAAAAGGAAGTAATTACTACAAAGGTTTGTCCTTACTGCAAAAGCGAGATAGATATAAATGCTACCCGCTGTCCGCACTGTACTTCCGAAATTAAAGACTGATAAAAAACGCTCGGGCTTAAAACCCGAGCATTTTTTTTACTTATTCAATAAATAAATTGCAAGATTTAAGTACCCTGCAAAGGTAACCCATAATAAATACGGTATTTGTAACAACCCCGCTGTTTTTGAAATTTTAAAAAAACTGATAATCATTAAAAGTATAAAAACCCATAACAAGACTAAAATCGCAAAGGCGATAAGGTACTGTCTGCCGATAAAAAATACAGGCGACCAGATAAAGTTCAAAAACAACTGCACACCGAAAAGTATATATGCTGTTTTCTTGTCGTCATAATTTGCGTTTGAATTCCACACTAAATAAAGTGATATTCCCATTAGAATATAAAGTATCGTCCAAGCAACGGGAAAAAGCCATGACGGCGGTGCTAAAGGCGGTTGATTTATCGTATTATAAATCTTCATATCCGAACCTGTAATAAGTGCCGACAAGCCTCCAACCCCTAACGGTATCAGCAAACTAATAAGTAATCGTTTCCAATCGAAATGTAAAATCATAAAATATCCCCTACTTTTTGTGGTTTTATTTACATTCTATGATTTCTTTCTCCAAATTATTAAAAACGCAACAAATATAATATTGCTAAAATTAAAACTGTGTGATA
>JAKSQC010000042.1 GCA_024404325.1 Clostridia bacterium | reverse complement strand
TGGAGCGGGTGATGGGAATCGAACCCACACGACCAGCTTGGAAGGCTGGGATTCTAGCCATTGAACTACACCCGCAATTTCAACAAGAAGTATATTAACACATATTAACCGTTTAGTCAAGTGTTTTTGCATAAAAAGTTTCACAGCAAGAAAAACTTTTTTCCTACTGTGAAACTTAAAATTTTATAAAGTGCTGATATTTATTTCTCCGTTGGTTGCCGTAGCCGTTATTCTATTTAGTTTACTCTCGGTATCTTCTATTATTAAGTCTACTATCTTATCCTCTAACTCACGGCGGATAATACTCCGCAGTTCTCTTGCTCCCGACTTTGCTCCGTCACACTTTGACGCAATATACGAACATACGCTGTTATCGTATGAAAACTCAATTGCCTTTTCATAAAGTGCCTGTTTTAACTCGTCAAGCAACAATGCGGTTATCTTTTCGAGTGAGTCAAGAGACAGCGGTGAAAATACCACTACTTCGTCAACGCGGGCTAAAAATTCAGGTCTTAAAAATTCACTTAGTGCTTTAAGTGAATTTTCTCTTGACGCGTCTTCCCTCGTTCTTCCAAAGCCCAACAGATTTTCTGCCTTTTCACTGCCTGCATTTGAAGTCATTACAATTATTGTATTTTCAAAATTTACGGTACGTCCCTGTGCGTCGGTTACCCTGCCGTCATCCAATATCTGCAAGAGTACATTTAACACATCGGGATGTGCCTTTTCTATTTCGTCAAACAGTATTACGGAATACGGCTTTCTGCGTACCTTTTCGGTAAGCTGACCTGCCTCGTCATATCCGACGTATCCGGGAGGTGCTCCTATTAGTCGGGAAACCGAATGTTTCTCCATAAATTCCGACATATCAAGGCGTATAAGCGTTTCAGGAGTACTAAACAATTCTTCTGAGAGTACCTTTACAAGTTGAGTTTTACCTACACCCGTAGGTCCTACGAATATAAATGACGCAGGACGGTGCAATGCACTTGTATGCACCCTTGAACGCTTAACTGCCGCGGTTACAAGGCGTGTAGCATCCGTCTGCCCTATTATTTTTTTATTAAGGTTAGCTTCGAGTCCTGAAAGTTTTACAAGGTCGCTTTCTTCCACCTTTGATGCAGGTATACCCGTCCAAAGTTCGATAACCTTTGCAAGTTGCTTTTCAGTAACCTTATTATTTGAGGCAGGCTCATAAAGGTCATTTGCTATATTTCTGTATTTTTCTATATCTGCCTTTAACATTGCCTGTTTTTCATAATCGGGGTTTTCAACGTCGGATTCAAGTTCATCAAGTTTACTGGAAAATTCCGCTACCTTTTTATTTGCTACATAAAGTTCGTCTATTGCCTTATTTTCAAGGCTTGTACACGCACAAGCCTCATCTAACAGGTCGATTGCCTTATCGGGCAGAAAACGGTCTGTAACATACCTTTCCGAAAGCATTACAGCCTTTCTTATAATATTGTCAGGTATGGTTACACCGTGGAAACCCTCATAATATCCCTTTACACCTAAAAGCACGTCAATAGTATCCTTAATTGACGGCTCTTCTATGGTAACAGGTTGAAAACGTCTTTCAAGGGCCGCGTCTTTTTCGATATACTTTCTGTACTCTTTCAAGGTTGTAGCACCTATTACCTGTATTTCACCGCGGGAGAGTGCAGGTTTTAATATATTTGCCGCATTCATTGAGCCTTCGGCAGAGTCGCCCGCACCTACAAGGTTATGAATTTCATCAATAAACAGTATTGCGTTGCCTGCCTCTTTTATTTCCTCAACAAGCCCCTTTACCCTGCTTTCAAACTGACCCCTGAACTGGGTTCCTGCAACAAGTCCCGTAAGGTCTAATAAATATATCTCTTTATCAAGAAGTCTTGCCGGTGCGTTACCGTTTGCTATCTTTATTGCAAGTCCCTCCGCAATGGCGGTTTTTCCTACACCCGGTTCACCTATTAAGCAAGGGTTATTTTTAGAACGGCGGGAAAGTATTTGTATCGTGCGGTAAAGTTCCTTTTCCCTGCCTATTACGGCGTCAAGTTTACCCTCTTTCGCACGGGCTGTAAGGTTAGTACAGTACTGTTCAAGAAATCTACGGCGTTTTTTCTTCGGTTTACCGTCCTTTTCTTTGGTTTTACCGCCCGACTTATCATCGGTACTCTTATCGTCACCGCCGACACCAAACAGATTTTTAATAAACGGTATTGCCGGTGCTGTACCGAGGTCAAACGTACCGTCGTTTAGTTCAGCATCATCGATATCGTCCATATCAGGTGACATCATCTCCATAAACTGTTCACTCATTTGTTCTATATCTTCATCGGTGACATTCATACTCTTAAGCATATCATCAACGGGTTTTATACCCAAAGATTTTGCACATACAAGACACAGCCCCTCAGGCTCAGCCGAAGGACTTGCGGGGTTTGAAATAAACACCACCGCAGGACGTTTTTTGCATTTTGAACATAGTTTCATAATTTATATTTTCTCCTTAAATTTGCTATCTGAAAAACGGTAAAACCGATGATAACGGTTTAAACAAAACAGAATTATTTACAGCGTCTTTAGTAATAAACCAAAAACCGTTTTTGGTAAAAGACAGTATTAAACTTACTACCATACAAAAGGCAACTGCAACTAATATACCCTTAAAAAATCCTATAATACCGCCAAAGGTTTTATTAACCTTTCCTATTACACTTACACTAAACAGTTTATTTATATACTTTGCAAGTATTTTTACCACAAAGAAAAGTGCCACAAAAATAACGGTGGAATAAATCATAGAAAGAATTTTTGTGATTACGGGCATAGCGACTGTTTCTGATGCTTTTTTTGCGGCGTTTGTTACACCCTCGCTTGTTTTATCGGCAATCTCTTTAGAAAGATTATCCTTAGATATTCCAAGAGAATCGGAATTATTTGTTACAAATTTAGGCATTGCAGACCAGACTTTATCGACCGTTTCCTTTGTTTTTTCACTGCTTGCACTCTCCGTCGCAGATATAATTGACGGTTCTATTACTTTAACGTAGGTAAACGTAGAAAGCGGGGCACTTATATAATTAGACAAAAGCACTGCCGCAATAAGTCCTGCAACCTCTATTGCGGTACGCACAAAACCGTAGTGTGCGGAAATAATCACCGAAACAATTATAATCGCTACAACGATTAAATCAAGTATAATTGCAACCGTCATTTATTTACACCCTCTATCTGTACCTTTTCAATACTGCTGTCACTGATAACCGCTACCGAATTTGAGCCTATCGCAGCAATTTTTTTGCAGCCGTAGCCACATTCACCCGTTCGTACAACATTACCGTTTTTATCAAACAGGTAAATTTTTGTATCGCTTATACAATAGATATGACCGCGGGATACTTCAATATCACTTATAATACCGTTAAACTGAAATTCCGATATTTTATCGCCCTTTGAAGACAAAAGCATTATAAGATTATCGCTTCTATCGCTTGTTCTGTTAAAAACAAGCAAAGAGCGGTTGCCATCAGTTCTGTACATATCGAGCATACGCTCGTTTTTTATATCCTGCTTTGAGTATTTAGACCAAGACACATAACTTGAACCGGACTTTGTAAGTGCCAAAAAGCCATTGCGGGTATTTTCAAGAGAATAAATTATTTCTCCTGAAAATTCAAAATTCGCCTTAGCGTCGGCAGAATCAAATGTAAGCACCTCTACACCCGAAACGTATTGACCGCCCGAGGCATTGAGCGTTGAGACCGCAATTTTTTTACCCGACGGCGAAACACAAACATTATTAACTATATTTTTAGCCGAATTCCACTGATAAATCTGATTACCTCTTTTATTGTAAACTGTAACAGTGGCAGTATACTCATTTGAGCCGGTTGCGACCGCAAAAGCACCCGAACGTGATATTGAAGCGGTGATAATACTTGACTTTGTTTCGATAGATTTAACAAGTCGTTTAAGATTATAAACATAAAGTGTATTCCCGCCCTGTTCAAATATAAGTGCACGTGTTTGCGAAGTCTTTAAAACGGGGTTTGAAAAACCGTGTGCCACTGAAAGTATTTGTTTACCGCTATTTGAAAAAGCAGATAAATTTGTATCGGTCAAAACGTAATAGTAACTGCCCTTTGATATCGCATTTAGCGTTTGTGCACCTGAGATTTCTATCGGATAACTGCCGTTACCCGTAAGTGCTACCCAGTTTGAAATATTTTCAGAAAGAGAAACAGGCATTATATAGGACACAAGAAGCAATACCGCCACAAGCAAAACGGCAGTAAGACCTAAAATACGCAGTTTTCGATTGCGTTCAAGCTTGTTTCCCTTTACAACACGCATTTCTTTTTCTGGGAGTACACCGATACTTTTTTTTACCCTTGACGGTTTCATTTTTATATCGTTATTTACGTTTTTAGCCCTTTTATTATGTACGGTTTTGCGTACCTTTTTCTTTTTATATTCAGGCATATTTATGACCATTCCTTTCCGCTACGCTATAAGGCACAAATGACCAATGAAAGGAATGGTCATAAAATGCCATGTTTTTCGGTTGCCCCGTAAGGGGCGAGAAAAACGGCTCTTAATAATCTGTAAGTTTGGAAGATTTATCTTTCAAACTTTCACCTTCAAATCAGTAATGGACTTCTTTCAAAAACAATCCTTGTGGCGGAAGCGTAACTCCTGCAAGAAATCGGTCTTTTTTCTCAAATACCGACTTTGCACACAAAGCATTAAGTCTGCCGTAGGATACATCAAGCATAGTTCCTGCAAGTATTCTTACCATATTATAAAGAAAACCGTTTGCTGTTATATTAAAACAGTAGATGTTTTCTTCCTTTGTAAATGTACATTCGGTTACGGTGCGGACGGTATCTTCAACAGTTCTGCCCGACGCTGAAAAGCCGTAAAAATCGTTCTTGCCGATTACCGTTTTACAAAACTTGTTTGCAAGCGTAATATCAGGTTCACTCTCAAGTCTTAAGGCGTACCTTGACAAAAACGGGTCGGTGACACCTGTATACATACGGTAAACGTATGTTTTACCCTTTGCATTATATCTCGCGTGAAAGTCACTTTCAACCTCTTTACAGTCATTTACAGCAATATCGTTTGGTAGCAGTGAGTTAAGTCCTCTTAAAAAGGCATTTTCGGGTATATTATCTTCACAGTCAAGATGACAGCAAAACATTTTTGCGTGAACACCTGAATCTGTCCTACTGCAACCGGTAAGTTTAGGTCTTGTACCCAACAGTTTTTCAAGAGAGTCCTGCATTACCTGCTGTACCGTAATACCGTTAGGCTGAACCTGCCAACCGTGATACCGTGTACCGTCGTATGAAATTGTCAGCAACATT
Organism: Clostridia bacterium; assembly: GCA_024404325.1. GTDB lineage: Bacteria > Bacillota > Clostridia > Oscillospirales > Acutalibacteraceae > UBA737. Next base: position 5,636 of record JAKSQC010000042.1, on the reverse strand, counting down.
CTTTTCAATTTACACACAACTTTCCTTAAATTACTACATTAAATAATATTATTAAACCGCAAAACAAAAAAGACACAAAGCCCGCTATAACATCAAGTAGTGTGAATTGCAGTTTTTTCATACGCTGTCTGCCCTCACCGCCATTATAACAACGGCATTCCATTGCCTCTGCAAGTTCATAAGCACGCCTTACGGCAGATATTAAAAGCGGTATAAGTATCGGCACTAAAGCCTTTATCCGCTCAGTAAGTTTGCCGTTTTCAAGGTCTGCTCCCCTTGCCTTTTGTGCGTTCATTATTTTTTCGGTTTCCTCAACAAGTGTCGGTATAAATCTAAGTGCTATTGTCATCATCATAGCAAGTGTATGAACTGCGTTTTTAAGACCTATAAATTTTAGCGGAGAAAGTAAAATTTCTATTGCATCTGTCAGGTCGTTGGGCGTTGTTGTATAGGTAAGCACCGAACTTAATACTATTAAAAGCAAAATTCTAAGTGCCATAAAAACTGCCCTGTATACACCGCCTGTATTAACGGTAAGTCTAAAAATACTAAACAGCACTTTCCCCTCGTTGCCGTAAAACACGTTTATTATAGCAGTAAAAATAATTATGGGTAAAATCGCCTTTAAATTTTTCAAATAAAGTCTTAAAGGCACTTTTGATATGATTACCGCACAGGCGGTAAAAACCGTGGCGATTAAGAATGAAATCATATTTTGTGTTAAAAATATGAAAACGATTATTAAAATCAAAAGAAGCAATTTTGTTCTTGGATCAAGACGGTGTACCTTTGAGTTGCCCTGAAAGTATTGCCCGAAAGTAATATCCCTAAGCATTTAAAACACCGCCTTTTTTAAGGCTTAAAAGATAATCTACTGCACTTTCAACTGTCAGTATATTATCAGGAACTTTAAGTCCCATCTTTTTAAGTTCAAAAAACACTTCGGTAATCATAGGTACATTAAGACCTATACTTTTTAGTTTCCCTGCGTTTGAAAATACATTTTCGGTGGTATCAAACATTTCAAGATTACCTTTATTCATAACTACAAGTTTATCGGCAAGCAATGCCATATCTTCCATATTGTGAGATATAATAAGCACGGTTGCGTTATAGGTATCGCGATAGTCTTTAATAATCTTTACAATATCGTTCCTGCCACGTGGGTCAAGACCTGCAACAGGCTCATCGAAAACAATTATTTTAGGTCGCATTGCCATAACGCCCGCTATTGCAACACGTCTTTTTTCTCCTCCCGAAAGGTCAAAAGGCGACCTTTCCAAATATTCCTCTTTTATACCTACAAGCCCTATTATTTCCTTAACACGTTTATCAATTTCGTCACCGTCAAGTCCCATATTTTTAGGGCCGAAAGCAATGTCTTTATATACGGTTTCCTCAAAAAGCTGATACTCGGGGTACTGAAATACAAGACCTACCTTTGAACGCACTTCACGTATCTTTTTAGGCTCGTCCCATATATCCTTACCTTCAAGAAGTATATTGCCGTCTGTCGGTTTAAGCAGACCGTTAAGATGTTGTACCAAGGTCGATTTTCCCGAACCCGTATGACCGATAATACCGATTATTTCGCCGTTTTCAATATCAAAACTTACGTTTTTTACGGCATCGTTTACAAATGGTGTATTTCCGCCATAGGTATGGGTAAGACCTTTTACCTCTAATATTTTTGACAATCAGTTTTCCTCCAAATGAAACGCACTGTAAATTTCCTGTGCTGTCTCTTTTATAGAAATTACGTTTGTTTTTATATCCACACCGTTTGTTTTTAATCGGTGTAAAAGTTCGGTTGTCTGCGGAACGTCAAGCCCCGCCCTTTTAAGCATATCAATATTGCTGAAAATTTCTTTCGGTGTACCGTCGGCTATAATACTGCCGTCGTTTAAAACGACCGCCCTGTCCGTATTTTCTGCTTCCTCCATAAAGTGGGTTATCAGTACAACGGTTATACCGCTTTCACGGTTTAGTTTTTCTATTGTACTTATAATCTCTTTTCTGCCCTTCGGGTCAAGCATTGCGGTAGGCTCGTCAAGAACTATACACTGCGGTCGCATAGCAAGTATCCCTGCTATTGCTATTCTCTGTTTCTGACCGCCCGAAAGGTGATGCGGTGTTGACTTTCTTAATTCGTACATTCCTACTGATTTTAAAGACTCATCAACCCTTTTTCGTATTTCGTCTGGGGAAAGCCCTAAATTTTCAGGTCCGAATGCAACGTCCTCCTCAACTATTGACGCTACTAATTGATTATCGGGGTTTTGAAAGACCATACCTACCCTGCGTTTAATTGCAATTTCGGTTGTTTCGTCTTTAGTATTCATACCGTCAACCAAAATATCACCCTTAACGGGTTTATAAAGCCCGTTAAGAAGTTTTGCAAGTGTTGATTTTCCCGAACCGTTATGACCTAAAATACAGGTAAAACTGCCACGTTTTATATCAATACTGAAATCGTTTATAACGGTTTTACTGCGGTCAAAGTCACTGTATTCAAATGTAACGTTTTTTACTTCAATTATATTATCCATTCTCATTCGTCCAGACGGTTGTAGCACCGCACGGAAGCACCGTATCCCGTTTCGTTATTTTAAGTCCTATTTCGTCGGTATAAACAGTACCCTTGCCGTTTGGTGCAATATTCTGTTTTACCATATAGTTAAGTATTGTAGGCGAAAGACCGCCCGTATACGAATTTAAAAAGAAAAATACGGGGGTATCGCTTAAAAGTTTGCCTACGTCACATAATAGTTCGCCAAGTTGCTGTTCTAACTTCCATACCTCGCCGTTAGGCCCTCTGCCGTATGACGGCGGGTCCATTATAACGGCATCATACTTATTTCCTCTGCGTATTTCACGCTTTACAAACTTCATACAGTCATCAACAAGCCATCTTACAGGTTTGTCTGCTACCGCTGATACGTTTGCATTTTCCTTTGCCCACTGTACCATACCTTTTGACGCGTCAACGTGGGTTACGTTAGCCCCTGCTTTAAGGCAGGCAACGGTAGCACCGCCCGTATATGCAAAAAGGTTAAGCACAGATACCTGTCTTTGCTCTTTCTTTATAAGTTCTTGGGCAAGTGACCAATTTACCGCCTGTTCGGGAAAAAGTCCCGTATGCTTAAAACCCATAGGCTTTAAGCGGAAAGTCAGGTCATTATAGTTTATACTCCAAACGTCAGGTACACTTTTTAACTTTTCCCAATAACCGCCTCCGCTGTTTGAACGGTGGTATATTGCATTTGCAGTATTCCAACGGCTGTCATTTTTGCCCTCATTCCAAATAACCTGAGGGTCGGGACGTATCAAAATTATATCTCCCCACCGTTCAAGGCGTTCGCCGTTATCGGCGTCTATAAGTTCATAATCTTTAAAATCTGAAACTGTACGCATTATATTGTTCCCTTTAAATAAGCATTTGTTGTGTTGAATTGGGTTTTAACCCCAAATGCTCATATCCTGCCTGCGTTACGCATCTGCCACGCGGTGTACGGGATAAAAAGCCTATCTGCATTAAATACGGCTCGTAAACGTCCTCGATAGTTACCGCTTCCTCGCCGACTGCCGCCGCAAGAGTGTCAAGACCGACAGGCCCTCCGCCGTAATTACTTATAATGGTTTTTAACATCAGTCGGTCAAAATCGTCAAGACCTAATTCATCTATTTCAAACCTATCAAGTGCTTTCCTTGCAGTTTCCTCGGTTATCTTACCGTCAAACTCAACCTGCACTATATCCCTTACACGCTTTAACATTCTGTTGGCTATTCTCGGTGTTCCCCTTGAACGGGACGCAAGTTCCAAAGCACCGTCATTATCAACTGCAATACCTAAAATACCTGCAGAACGCTTTATTATCTGTGATAACTGCTCGGGTGTGTACATTTCAAGTCTTAACAGTACTCCGAAACGGTCACGAAGCGGTGCGGTTAATTGCCCTGAACGGGTAGTAGCACCAACTAAAGTAAAGTGAGGTACATCAAGCCTTATAGACCTTGCAGAAGGCCCTTTGCCCAAAATAATATCAAGCGAAAAATCTTCCATAGCAGGGTAAAGTATTTCCTCTACGTTTCTCGGCAAACGGTGTATTTCGTCAATAAACAGTACATCACCCTCATTAAGTGACGTAAGAATTGCCACTAAATCGCCCTGTTTTTCTATTGCAGGTCCTGAAGTCACCCTTAAATTAACACCGAGTTCCCTTGCAATTATTCCTGCAAGTGTTGTTTTACCGAGTCCCGGAGGGCCGTATAACAAACAGTGGTCAAGGGTTTCCCCCCTCTGCTTTGCCGCGGTTATATATATCCTTAAATTGTCCTTTGCTTTATCCTGACCTACATATTCATCGAGTGTCTTCGGACGGAGTGAATTTTCAGCGTCGTCCTCAGTAAAAGAATATTCGGGGGATACTATTCGGTTTTCAAAATCCATCTCTTCTTCTATCACTGATTATAACCCCCTTGAAAGCAGTTTTAATGCCTGTTTTATAAGATTATCGGTAGAAAGCGACGTATCAAGCCTGCCTACCGCCAAAGATGCCTCGCTTTGTGAGTAACCGAGAGATACAAGTGCCTCTATCGCCTCTTTACCCGAAGTATTTGCAACCGCATTGCCGACGGTATTTACGTCCTCGCCTGCCGATATTCCCGACACCTTGTCTTTAAGTTCAAGTATTATTCTCTGTGCAAGTTTTAAGCCAACACCCGATGCAGAAGTAAGAGTTTTCGCATCGTTGCTTATAATACACAGCATTATCTGTTCTGCGGAAAACTGTGATAACATCGCAATACCGATTTTAGGTCCGACTCCGCTGACAGAGGTAATGAGTTTAAACGTTTCAAGTTCTTGCAAGGTCGAAAAACCGTATAAATCAAGTGCATCTTCCCTTACTGCCAAATAGGTATAAAGAAACACATCAGAACCTTTTTCCCCTAAAGCAGAATAGGCGTTTTGCGTAATATAACATTTAAAACCCACTCCGCCACATTCGATAACTGCGTAAGCGGTTTCTTTTATCAAAAGTTTTCCGTGAAGCGATGCTATCATTACATTTTACCTCCTGCCATTTTACCGTATAAACTTCCTGCACTGTGACCGTGACATATTGCAAGGGCTAAAGCGTCCGCAGTGTCATCGGGTTTAGGTACGCTTGAAAGTGCCAAAAGGTTTTTAACCATTTCCATTACCTGATGCTTTTCGGCATTACCGTACCCCGTAACAGACTGTTTTACCTGCAAAGGTGTATACTCGTAAACAGAAATTCCATTCCTTTGGGCAGAAAGTAATATAACTCCCCTTGCCTGTGCTACGTCGATAGCGGTAGTGGTATTGGTATTGAAATACAAACGCTCTATTGACATAGCATCGGGTTTATAACGTTCAAGCAACGTTTTCATATCGGAATATATAGCGTCAAGTCGCTTTACAAAAGGCATATCCGCTTTTGTGGTAACAGCACCGTAACCTACCGTTTTAAAACGGAAACCGTCATATTCCACAACGCCGTAACCCACTATTGCATATCCCGGGTCAATGCCTATTATCCGCAACTTAAACTCGCCTGCCTTTAATTATGAGCATACCACTCCATAGTATTAAAATATTATAGCACATCTTA
>JAKSQC010000041.1 GCA_024404325.1 Clostridia bacterium | reverse complement strand
AAAGTTTTGAATACGGTGCGATTATTCTGCTGTGTTCCACCGCAATAGTTAAGATAATAGGTGCAATATTTAAAATACCTCTTAAAAACATAATCAGCGAACTCGGTTTCGGTTATTTTTCTTCCGCATACGATTTGTTTACTTCTATTTATACACTTGCAATGGCAGGTTTGCCTATTGCAATTTCAAGGATAGTAGCCGAACATATGACGGCTAAAAGATATAAAGACGTTAAAAGTTCTCTCAAAATAACCCGAAGACTGTTTTTTATAACGGGTATTTCAGGACTTGCTTTAATGCTTTTACTCATTTATCCGTTTGTACATTTTACAGATGCTACGGGTAAGACGGTGTACAGTTTGTTTGCGATAGCACCGTCATTACTTTTTTGCTGTGTAATGTCTACCTACCGCGGATACTACGAGGGACTTCGCAATATGTATCCTACGGCACTTTCGGATATTATCGAGGCACTCGGTAAACTTATACTCGGATATGCTTTTGCTTTTGCGGTAATGAAGTATACAGGTAATCCTGCATATGCTTCGGCGGCGGCGTTGCTCGGTATAACTGTAGGTGCGGCGGCATCTGCTTTGTATTTGCGACTGAGATATATAATTAAAGGCGACGGCATAACAAAAGAGGAGCTTAATAACGCACCCGAACCGATGGATACAAAGGTTGCAACAAAGGCTTTGATTATGATTGCAATACCTGTACTTTTGGCGTCATTATCTAACAGTGTAGCATCGCTTGTAGACGTATCTATGGTAAAGTGGCAACTTACAAAACTTGTAGGCACACATTCGGACGTTATCCGTAATATGTACACTTCGGCAATAGCAAGTTACAATAAAAGTTATGATACACTTACAAATGCCGAGTTACCCACCTTCCTTTACGGCATAAGGGGAATGGCATTTACCATTTATAATTTGATACCGACAATAACATCTGTTTTAGGCGTAAGTGCACTTCCTGTTTTGGCGTCGTCTTGGTCACTTAATGATAAGAAACTTGTAAAACGCAACGTTGAATCTACAATGAAGTTTACGGCACTTATCGCTATGCCTGCGGGAATGGGATTTTTGTTTATAGGCCCTGATATTATGAAACTTTTGTACAGCAGTGTTTCTGCCGTTACAATAGGCGGGCCTATGATGCGTATTTACGGTATAGCCGCAATTTTTGCGGGAATGGCAATTCCTATGACGAGTCTTTTACAGGCTATAAATAAGCAGTCGATATCGCTTAGAAATGTTGCAATAGGTGCAGGTCTCAAAGTCATAGTAAATTATATTTTTGTCGGAATACCTACCCTTAATATTCAGGGTGCGGCGATAGGTACGGTTGCGTGCTATATGTTCATATTTATTGCTAACCTGCTTTCGATTATAAAATATACGGGTGTTAAGCCTAATATATACAAATCACTTTTTAAGCCGTTTTTTGCAGGACTTTGTTGCGGAATTGCCACAATTTTCGTAAATATAGGCAGTGGAAAGATAGCGGTCATAGCGGAAATATGTGTTGCGGCTGTAGTATATTTGGTGGCTTTAATACTGCTTAATACGTTTGAGGCTGATGATGTTTTGTCGCTTCCGAAGGGCGAGAGGATACTTTCAGCACTCAAAAAGTGTAAAATAATACGTTAGATTTAGTCAAATTGCATAATTTTGCGACAAAAATTGAAAAAAATTAAAAAATATACTAAAATCTATTGATTTTTCTTTCAATATATGGTAAAAGTATATAGAGCGGTTTGGACAAGCATTCAAATCGTATTTAATAAGTTTTAAAATAATTTTATGGAGGTTCAAAAAAATGAACAAGACAGAATTAGTAGCATCAGTAGCTGAAAAAGCAGGTCTTTCAAAGAAGGACGCAGACAAGGCAGTAGCAGCTTTCATTGACTCGGTTGTTGACACACTTAAAGCAGGAGATAAGGTTCAGCTCGTAGGTTTCGGTACTTTTGAAGTACGTGCACGTGCAGCAAGAACAGGTATCAATCCGCAGACAAAGCAGACAATAAAGATTGCAGCTTCTAAGAATCCTGTATTCAAAGCAGGTAAGGCATTAAAGGATGCTATTGCAAAATAATTTGTAATTACTTAAGATTTTGAGCCGTCCTAATGGACGGCTCAAAATTTATAGGAGAAATATGAGACTTGATAAATATTTAAAGGTATCGCGACTGATAAAACGCAGAACTGTAGCAAATGAGGCCTGTGATGCAGGCAGGGTTACGGTAAACGGTAAGAAAGCGAGGGCATCGCTTGAGGTAAAGGTAGGCGATATTATAGAGATATCGTTCGGAACACGTCTTGTTAAGGTTGAGGTTGCCGAAATAAGTGAAGTAATACGAAAAGATGATGCTGCCTTGCTGTACAAAATAATCGAATAATATAAACGCCTCTTAAATATATTTTTAAGGGGGTGTTTTAATTGGAAGAAAGTAATTACGTAAATCAAAATATAATAATTGAAGACAGAAAAAAGCTTAATATAACGGGGGTAAAGGATGTAACATCGTTTGATGATGAAACATTGCTGATTGAAACGGTACTCGGCAGACTTACCGTAAAGGGTGAGGAACTGCATATATCAAGTTACAATACCGATACAGGCGACCTTTACGCCACAGGCAGGATACACGCGGTAGTATATATGTCGGACGGCAAAAGCTCAGGCGGATTTGTATCAAGACTTTTCAGATAGCCTATGTGGGAGATAAGCGTAAATGACCAGGTACTGACCTTTATTTACTCTTTGGTGCTTGGTATGATGATATGTACGTTTTATGATATTCTAAGGGCGTTAAGGAAGACAGGCAGTAGGTCATATTTGTCAGTATTTATAGGCGATATGTTTTTTTGGATAGTAAGTGCCTTTGTAACCTTTATTTTTTTGCTTTCAAGGACAAATGGCGAAATCAGGGGATATGTGCTTATAAGTATGCTTTTGGGTTTTGTGATTTGGCGTATTACACTTTCAAAACCGTTATTTTATGCTTTTGTTACCGTAATAGGTTTTCAAAGGCATATTTTGGGTAAAATAATTGACTTTATAAACCGCTGTACTGATAAACTTGCAGTGATTCTTACGGTATTTACGGGCAAAATTATAAAAATAATAAAAAGTCTTTATGAAAAATCAAAAAACTCTTGAAAAATAGATAATAGTTGTTGTATACTGTAAAAAATAGGGGAATATTTTAATTTTCGGAGTTAAAGATTTTATGACTGCAAAACGTAAGCGTAAAAAAAGTGTTATACTGAGGCTGCTTGTATTATGTGTGTCTGTATATATGATAGTAACTTTGACGGGACTTTTTAAAACACTTGATGAAAGTCAAAGCAAGCTAAATAAACTTCAAGAAAAATATCGGACTGAACTGGCACAGGTAGAGGAGCTTAAGGTGTTGCTTGAAGAGGGCTCGCAGTCTGCGATAGTAGAGAAGGCGGCAAGAGAAAGGCTCGGCTATGTTTATTCCGATGAGGAAATTTATATAGATATTTCAGGAAATTGATAGCAATTTGGGGAGGATTTTACAACTTTATGCAACTTAAGGTGGGAGACATTGTCGAAGGTAAGATTACAGGAATAACCAACTTTGGCGTATTTGCGGATATTGGCGAAGGCAAGTCAGGAATGGTACATATTTCGGAGGTCGCACGAACATACGTAAATGATATTCACGAGCATGTAAAAGAAAACGATATTCTTAAAATGAAGGTAATAGGCATAGGTGATGACGGAAAGATAGCGTTAAGTATAAGGCGTGCTTTAGAGCCTGAAAAGAAGAATGACGGAGATATAAAGAAACGTGAGGGCAGACCGCATCAGAATTCAAACTCTGACAATTCTTTTACGTGGGTTCAGAAAAGAAACGAACCGGAAAGCTTTGAAGATATGATGAACCGTTTTAAGCAGACGAGTGACGAAAAGTTTTCTGACCTTAAGCGTAAAAATCCTGAGGCGAGGCGTTCAAAACGCGGAGCTAACGCAAGATGATTTTTCGGGCGGATTTTCACTGATTTGTGAAAACTGCCCTGATTTTTTGTAAAAGGGGTGCAGTATATGAATGAGATAGATGTTTCTCTTGTCAGAGATGTTGTGGCAGAACTCTGTATAAAGTCAAATAGAAAACTGCCCGAAGATATAGAGTGCAGTCTTAACTGTGCTTTAAAAAAAGAAACGGGCGACCTTGCGGTATCGGTACTTAAAGAACTTGAAAAAAATATAGAAGCGGCAGAAAAACTTGATATACCCATTTGTCAGGATACGGGAATGGCGGTAGTTTTTTTAGAGATAGGACAAGACGTTCACTTTTACGGCGGAAGTCTTTATAACGCTGTAAACGACGGCGTTAGGATAGGTTACGAAAAAGGACTTTTGCGTAAATCGGTTGTAGAAGACCCTCTAAACCGCTTAAATACGGGTGATAATACACCTGCCGTAATTCATACCGTAATAACCGACGGCGACGAGGTTAAAATTACGGTTGCACCAAAGGGTTTCGGCAGTGAAAATATGAGCGGTATGAAAATGCTTACCCCCGCACACGGCAGACAGGGCGTAATAGATGCGGTAATGGAGATTGTAAAGAAAGCGTCTAATAATCCGTGTCCGCCGATGGTTATAGGCATAGGCATAGGCGGAGATTTTGAGCAGTGTGCTTTGCTTTCAAAGATTGCACTTTTAAGAAACAGCAGTAAGCGAAATGAAAATAAATTTTATGCTGATATGGAAGAAGAACTGTTAAGTAAAATAAACGCTTTAGGCATAGGCCCTCAGGGGTTTGGCGGTGACACCACCGCACTTTGCGTTAATATTGAAACTGCACCTACCCACATAGCGGGACTGCCGGTTGCGGTAAATATAGGTTGTCACGTAACAAGGCACGCAACACAAGTCATAAAATAAAGGTAAGAAAACGTATATGAATGAAAAAATCAATTTAGTAGCACCGTGCTTGTTCGGTGTTGAAAGTGTTGCGGCGGATGAATTCAAACGTATGGGGTTTGAAGACGTTGTAACAGAAAACGGCAGGGTACTGCTTTGCGGTGACTTTAATATGCTTGCCCGTGCAAATATAAACTCGCGGTTTGCAGAACGTATTTTGATAAATATGGGACAGTTTACGGCGGTGTCATTTGCCGAACTGTTTGACAATGTAAAGAAAATAGAATGGGAGAGGTATATCGGAAAAGACGATGCATTTCCCGTAAACGGTTGGAGTATTGATTCAGCTTTACACAGTGTACCTGACTGTCAGTCGATAATAAAAAAGGCAATAGTTGACAGACTGTCTTTAAAGTACGGTAAAAAGTGGTTTGATGAAACGGGTCCTGAATACAGGGTGCGGTTTTCTATCCGAAAAGATACCGTAACTATGATGATTGATACCTCGGGTGACGGACTTCATAAACGCGGTTACAGGAAAAACTCAAACGATGCACCGCTTAAAGAAACCCTTGCCGCCGCTATGTGCGACCTTGCAAGAATATATCCCGATACAAAACTTTTCGACCCATTTTGCGGAAGCGGTACACTGCTTATAGAATCGGCTCTTATGGCAACCAAAACCGCCCCCGGACTTCGCCGTTTCTTTGCGGCGGAGAGGTTTAGCACCATACCCGATAAAGTTTGGCAAGAAGAAAGAATGAGAGCACAGGACTTAATACTTCACAATATAGATTTTAAAGCACAGGGCTTTGATATAGATGCAGGCAGTGTGGAACTAACCCTTGCAAACGCAAAAAAGGCGGGGGTTGAAAAGTACGTTAAAGCGTCCATTGGAAATATAAGAGATTTTAAAACACCCGACGAAAGATGTCTTGTAATAACAAACCCGCCCTACGGCGAGCGGCTTCTCGATTTACGCGAGGCTGAAAATTTATACCGTGTTATGGGTGAGAAGTTTGAGAGTAAGGACGGTAAAAAGTATTTTATAATCAGTCCGCATGACGATTTTGAAAAACTCTTTGGCAGAAATGCTGATAAACGCCGTAAGTTATATAACGGAATGATAAAATGCCAGTTGTTTATGTATTTTAGGCATAAAGGAAGTTAAATTGATGAAATATATATTTTTCGTTAATCCCACAGCGGGAAAAGGTAATCTGCAAGAAAAAATAATCAAATCAATAGATGAATTTTTCAAAAGCAGTAACAATGATTATAAAGTTTATGTAACGAAGTATAAGGGCGACGCCGAAAAGGAGGCAAAACGCCTTGCACAAACAGGCGGGGAAATGCGTATGTTTGCCTGCGGAGGCGAGGGTACTGCTTATGAAGTTTTAAACGGCATAATAGGTTTTGATAACGTATCGTTAGGTGTTATACCATGCGGTTCGGCAAATGACTTTTTGAAATTTTTCGGCAGTAAAGAAAGGTTTTTGAATTTACAAACGCAAATAGAGGGCAAAGCGGTTAAAATGGATATTATTAAGGCGGGTGACAGATACTGTCTTAACGGTTGCTCTGTCGGTATGGACGCGGTTATTGCAAGGGATATGTGTGAGTTTAAACGGTTGCCGTTAGTTTCAGGTCCTATGGCATATAAACTTGCTATTGTAAAAAATTTTGTAAAGAAAATAGGTATTGTTGCAAACGTATCGGTGGACGGTGAAAGTTTTGGTGAAATGAATTGCCTGTTTGCGGTAATAGCCAATGCACCGTACTACGGAGGCGGATATATGTCAGCACCGCAGGCAGTCCCAAATGACGGAAAACTTAATTTTACGCTTGTAAAAAACATTTCAAAACTTAAAATACCTAAATTTTTATCCGCTTATGAAAAAGGTCAGCATATAAACCTTGACTACTGCATACTTAAAGAATGTCACAGTATGGAGTTTTCTTCAAAAACTCCGATACCCGTAAACCTTGACGGCGAGATAGTTGAAACTAACAATATGAAATTTGAAATAGTTAAAGAGGCTTTATCATATATTATTCCTGTGGGGGTTGAAAGTAAATTGTTAATAAAAGTTTAAATTTGTTTGACTTTACTTGACTTTCATAAAAAATTGGATATAATTAGTAATTGTAATTATAATATGTCTTGTGGCATAAATACAGTTTGGAGGAATTACAATGAATATCAAGCCGTTGGCTGATAATGTTGTCATAAAGGCAACACAGGTTGAAGAAACAACTAAAAGCGGTATAGTGCTTACTTCGGCAAGCAAAGAAAAACCGCAGATAGCACAGGTAGTGGCGGTAGGACCAGGAGGCATTGTTGACGGTAAGGAAGTTGGAATGTCCGTTAAGGTCGGCGATAAGGTAATTGCCGCAAAGTACTCGGGTACTGATATTAAAATTGACGATGAAGAGTATACAATTCTTCATATGGCCGATATTTTAGCAATAGTAGAGTAATAGGAGGATTACAGTTATGGCTAAGAATATAGTTTTCGGTGAAGAGGCAAGAAAGTCACTTCAAACCGGTGTTGATAAACTTGCAAATGCAGTTAAGGTAACCTTAGGTCCTAAGGGAAGAAATGTTGTACTTGATAAGAAGTACGGCTCACCGCTTATTACTAACGACGGTGTTACAATTGCAAAGGAAATTGAACTTGATGACCCGTTTGAAAATATGGGTGCTCAACTTGTAAAAGAGGTGTCTGTTAAGACTAACGATGCCGCAGGTGACGGTACTACAACCGCTACCGTTTTAGCACAGGCACTTATAGCAGAGGGTATGAAAAACGTAGCAGCAGGTGCTAACCCGATGGTAGTTAAAAAGGGTATTAAGTCTGCCGTTGATACTGCGATAGAAACTATCGTAAATAACTCAAAGAAGGTAAGCGGTTCTGACGATATAGCAAGGGTTGCAACCATTTCTTCGGGTGATGAAGTAATAGGCAAACTTATAGCCGAGGCAATGGAAAAGGTATCTGCCGACGGTGTTATAACCGTTGAAGAATCAAAGACTGCCGACACCTATTCTGAGGTTGTTGAGGGTATGCAGTTTGACCGTGGATATATCACACCTTATATGGTTACAGATTCCGATAAGATGGAAGCAGTAATAGATGATGCTTTAATTCTTATTACTGATAAGAAGATTTCAAACATTCAGGAAATTTTACCGCTTTTAGAACAGATAGTACAGTCGGGCAAAAAACTCGTTATCGTTGCAGAGGACATTGAGGGTGAGGCACTTTCAACACTCATAGTCAATAAACTTCGTGGTACATTTACCTGTGTTGCCGTTAAAGCACCCGGCTTTGGTGACAGACGTAAAGAGATGCTTCAGGATATAGCAATTTTAACGGGCGGTGAAGTTATTTCCGAAGAATTAGGTCTTGACCTTAAAGATACTACTATTGAGCAGTTAGGTCAGGCACGTCAGGTTAAGGTTACAAAGGAAAACACCATTATTGTTGACGGTGCAGGCGATAAAGATGCTATTAAAGATAGGGTAGCACAGATTAGAAATCAGATAGCAACTACCACTTCCGATTTTGACCGTGAAAAATTACAGGAGCGTCTTGCAAAACTTTCGGGCGGTGTTGCAGTAATAAAGGTTGGTGCCGCTACCGAGATAGAAATGAAAGAAAAGAAACTCCGTGTTGAGGATGCTCTTTCTGCTACCAAAGCGGCAGTAGAGGAGGGAATAGTAGCAGGAGGCGGTGTTGCACTTCTCAATACCATTCCTTCGGTTACTAAGCTTGCAAACAAAACAGAGGGTGACGAAAAGACGGGTGTTAATATAGTTCTTAAGGCACTTGAAGCACCTGTCCGTCAGATAGCATTTAACGCTGGTATAGAGGGTTCTGTAATAATTGATAAGATTGTAAACAGCGGTAAGGTAAATTACGGTTTTGATGCTTACAATGAAAACTATACCGATATGATAGAGGCAGGAATAGTTGACCCGACAAAGGTTACACGTTCGGCACTTGAAAATGCCGCTTCGGTTGCGGCAATGGTTCTTACAACCGAGAGCCTTGTTGCAGATATTAAGGAAGACGCCGCAGCCGCTAATGCAGCCGCAGCCGCTGCCGCTGCCGCACAGGGCGGAATGTACTAATAATCAGTAAATATTATTGATTTTCAATGCAAGTCCCCAAATGTCAAATTTTTGTTGACATTTGGGGACTTTGGTGTTATTATATGGTAGTATGCGAGACTGTACGTAGTTTCGTTATGCCTAAATTTTAAAAAGAAAGGAGAGGTGTAATAGTGCCTACGTTTAACCAGCTTGTTCGTAGCGGACGTGAGACTGTTGAGAAAAAGGCAAAGGCTCCTGCACTTTTAAAGGGTTACAACTCAATGAAGCGTAGTCTTACCGATAACGATTCTCCGCAGAAACGTGGCGTTTGTACTGCTGTTAAAACTTCCACACCTAAGAAGCCTAACTCTGCACTCCGTAAAATTGCGAGAGTACGTTTGTCCAACGGAATAGAAGTATCTGCTTACATTCCGGGTATCGGACACAACTTGCAGGAGCATAGCGTTGTTCTTATCCGTGGCGGACGTGTTAAGGACCTGCCCGGTGTGCGTTACCACATCGTAAGAGGAACACTTGATACGCAAGGCGTTGCAAACAGAATGCAGGCCCGTTCAAAATACGGTGCCAAGCGTCCAAAAGCAGGTGCGAAGTAATTAAAGACGAAATCTCTGCTGTAAACATTAAGCAGCGGCGTTAATATATATAATATTTCGCCTTGCTTGGTGCAACGGGAATTTGTCACTCGAGTACCTATGATATCATCACTATGAAGGAGGGAAGTAAAGTGCCAAGAAGAGGCTTTATTGCGAAACGTGATGTATTGCCTGACCCTATCTACAATTCAAAGACTGTAACACGCCTTATCAATAACGTAATGCTTGACGGTAAGAAAGGTGTAGCACAGAAGATAGTATACGGTGCTTTCGACATCATCAGCGAAAAAACAGGAAAGGACCCGTTAGAGGTATTTGACACTGCACTTGAAAACGTAATGCCACAGTTAGAATGTAAGGCAGTACGTAAGGGCGGTGCAACCTATCAAGTACCTTTTGAGGTTCGCCCCGAAAGAAAGCAGACACTTGCTCTGCGTTGGCTGACAATGTTCAGCCGTGCTCGTTCAGAGCGTACAATGAAGGAACGTCTTGCCGCTGAAATTATCGACGCAACAAACGGCTTAGGTAATGCAGTTAAAAGACGTGAAGAAATGCACAGGACAGCAGAAGCAAACAAGGCTTTTGCTCATTACAGATGGTAATTTACCGTCAATATGTATGATACCGCTTTATGCGGAATGGAGGAAAAAATGCCAAGAAAAGTATCTCTTGAAATGACAAGAAATATTGGTATAATGGCTCATATTGACGCAGGTAAGACTACCACAACCGAGAGAATTCTTTTTTATACGGGTATAAACCGTAAGTTAGGAGAAACTCACGACGGTGCGTCAACTATGGACTGGATGGAACAGGAGAAGGAGAGAGGTATAACCATTACTTCTGCCGCTACAACCTGTTTCTGGAAAGACCATCGTATCAATATAATCGACACTCCCGGACACGTTGATTTTACTGTTGAAGTACAGCGTTCACTGCGTGTACTTGACGGTTCGGTAACCGTTTTATGTGCTAAGGGCGGTGTTGAACCGCAGTCTGAGACCGTTTGGCATCAGGCTGACGACTATAAAGTACCGAGAATGATATTCGTCAATAAGATGGATATTATGGGTGCTGACTTTTATCACGTACTTGATATGATAAAAGAAAGGTTTAATTGTAATGCTGTTCCGATACAACTTCCTATAGGAAGCGAGGACACATTCAGGGGTATTGTTGACCTTATAAACAACGATGCCGAAATTTATTATGACGACCTCGGTAAGGACGTAAGAAGAGAGCCTATTCCGGAAGAGATGAAGGAATTGGCGGAGAAATACCGTACGGCTATGATAGAGTCTATTGTTGAGATGGACGAAGAACTTATGGAAAAATACTTCGAGGGCGAAGAGCCTACTGTTGAACAGATGAAGAAAATTATCCGTAAGGCTACAATAGCAAACGATATGGTACCGGTTTGTTGCGGTACTGCTTACAGAAACAAGGGCGTACAGCCGTTGCTTGATGCAATAGTTGACTTTATGCCTGCAATCAAGGGTGTAAACCCCGATACAGGCGAAGAAGAAAACAGACATTCATCGGATGATGAGCCGTTTTCAGCACTTGCCTTTAAGATTGCAACCGACCCATTCGTAGGAAAGATTTGCTATTTCCGTGTATATTCAGGTACTGTTGATGCAGGAGCCGGAGTATACAATTCGGTAAAGCAGAACCGTGAGAGAATGGGACGTATTTTGCAGATGCACGCAAACCACAGAGAAGACCTTGAAACCTGTTACGCAGGCGATATAGCGGCGGCAGTAGGGCTAAAGAACACCACTACAGGTGATACGCTTTGTGATGAGAAGCATCCCGTCACACTTGTGTCAATGCACT
>JAKSQC010000040.1 GCA_024404325.1 Clostridia bacterium | reverse complement strand
AGTAAGCAATACCCTGAGCTATCATTGCGTCTGCTACCTTTTCAAAACCTGCTATGTTAGCACCTGCAACGAGGTCGCCCTCCATACCGTACTTCTTGGCAGCCTCTGAAGACGCCTTAAATATGTTAGACATAATCTGCTTTAATTTTGCGTCTACTTCTTCAGCAGTCCAACCGTAACGCATTGAGTTCTGGCTCATTTCAAGGCCTGATACTGCAACACCACCGGCATTAACTGCTTTTGACGGAGCGATAACCGCACCGTTTGCCTTAAGATATGCAACAGCCTCGGCAGTTGTAGGCATATTTGCAACCTCAACGTAGTATTTAACGCCGTTTGCAATTATGTTCTTAGCATCTTCAATGCCTACTTCGTTTTGTGTTGCACAAGGCATACAAATATCAACCTTAGTGTTCCAAGGCTTTTTGCCCTCGAAATACTCAACGCCGAACTTATCTGCATACTCTTTAACCTTATCGTGGCCTGATGCACGCATCTCCAACATAAAGTTGATTTTTTCGTTAGTGTTTATTCCGTCCTTATCGTAGATATAACCGTCAGGACCTGAAATGGTAACAACCTTACCGCCGAGTTCGTTAATCTTCTTAACGGTACCCCAAGCAACATTACCGAAGCCCGATACTGCAAAGGTCTTACCCTTAATATCTTCGCCAAATGACTTTAAGAGTTCTTCAACATAGTAAACTGCACCGAAACCTGTTGCCTCAGGACGGATAAGGGAACCGCCGTAAGAAATTCCCTTACCTGTAAGAACGCCTGTAAACTCGTTTCTTAAACGCTTATACTGACCGTAGAGATATCCTATTTCTCTTGCACCTACACCGATGTCACCTGCGGGAACGTCGGTATCAGCACCGATATGTTTTGAAAGTTCTGTCATAAAGCTCTGGCAGAAACGCATAATTTCGCCGTCGCTCTTGCCTCTCGGGTCAAAATCGGAACCGCCTTTGCCACCGCCCATAGGAAGACCTGTAAGACTGTTTTTGAATGTCTGTTCAAAGCCCAAGAACTTAATAACAGACGCATTAACTGACGGATGGAAACGAAGACCGCCCTTATACGGACCGATTGCAGAGTTAAACTGTACACGGAAGCCTCTGTTTACCTGTACATTACCGTTATCGTCAACCCAAGAAACGCGGAAAAATATCTGACGCTCCGGCTCAACCATACGCTCCAAAACGCCGTTTTTCTCTAAAGCGGGGTTCTGTGCTACGACAGGCTCTAAAGATTCAAGAACTTCATATACTGCCTGCAAAAATTCCTTTTCGCCTGCACTGCGTTTTTCAACATCAGCGTAGACTCTGTTTAAATATTCAGATTTAAACATTTTATTCACTCCCTAAAAACTTTATAAAAAAAGAATACTACTATTTAACCCCATAGTCAACAAAAAATTAAACTTTTTTACATTTTCGTAAACATTTGTGTTTGTGTGGCGTACAGTCGATGTAATTTTGTATAATTGTTATAAAAAAACCGTACTTGACAATTTATATGATAGGGTGTAAAATCAAAAGGGTAAAACGTTGACGAGAACAGTAACCCTTTTAAAAAGGTTTTAAAGAGAGTACCGTGTTGCTGTGAGCGGTATAAACCTAAAAAGCGGTGAACACCATTCTTTGAGTGCCGTGGGTAAAAAACACGGACGTATAACCTGCGTTAAGGGTAAAAAGAGTTGCCGATGGCAAAACGTGGGTGGAACCGCGGAGTTTTGTAAAATTACTACTTCGTCCCTTTTTAGGGACGAAGTTTATTTTTTTGGAGGTAAAGTATGATAAACGTAACTCTTAAAGACGGCAGTGTATTAAACTGTGAAAGCGGAATTACGGTATATGATGCCGCGAAACAAATTAGTATGGGGCTTGCAAGAAATGCCTGTGCTGCAACGGTAGACGGTAAAAACTGTGATTTACGTACAGTACTTAACAATGACTGTAAACTTGAAATATTAACCTTTGATGACGAGTACGGAAGATGGGCGTTCCGTCACACCGCGTCACACATAATGGCACAGGCGGTAAAAAGGCTTTTCCCAAATGCAAAGCTAACCATAGGCCCTGCTGTTGACGACGGTTTTTATTATGATTTTGATATTGACGAAAAGTTTACACCTGATGACCTTGAAAAAATCGAAAGCGAAATGAAAAAAATCGTCAAGGAAGATATAAAACTTGAACGCTTTACAAAATCTTTTGACGAGGCAATAGAATATTTCACCGAAAAAGACGAGCCTTATAAGGTTGAACTTGTAGAAAACCTGCCTGAGAGTGAAGAAATAAGTTTTTATTCGCAGGGTGACTTTACCGACCTTTGTGCAGGTGCACACCTTATGAGTACCGGTATGGTAAAGGCATTTAAACTGACCTCTGCAACGGGTGCATACTGGCACGGTGATTCGTCTAAAAAAATGCTTTGCAGGGTTTACGGAACTGCTTTTCCGAAAGCATCAATGCTTGAAGAACATCTTACAATGTTAGAGGAAGCAAAGAAGCGTGACCATAATAAACTCGGCAGAGAACTTGAATACTTTACAACGGTTGACGTAATAGGTCAGGGACTGCCGATACTTCTTCCGAAAGGTGCAAAGGTTATACAGATACTTCAAAGATTTGTTGAGGACGAGGAAGCCCGCAGGGGTTGGCAACTTACCAAAACGCCCTATATGGCAAAGCGTGAACTTTATAAACTTTCGGGACACTGGGACCACTACCTTGACGGTATGTTCGTATTAGGAGACCCGCAGGACGAAACAAAGGAATGTTTTGCACTTCGTCCTATGACCTGTCCTTTCCAGTATCAGGCATACCTAAACCGTGCCCGTTCCTACCGTGACCTGCCACTTCGCTATGACGAAACTTCTACCCTTTTCAGGAATGAAGACTCAGGAGAGATGCACGGTCTTATAAGGGTACGTCAGTTTACCATTTCCGAGGGGCATTTAATGTGTCTGCCCGAACAGTTAGAGGACGAATTTAAGGCTTGCCTTGAACTTACTACCTTTATGCTTAAAACATTGGGACTTTATGAGGACGTATCCTACCGTTTCTCACAATGGGACCCTGATGACAGAGATAAGTATATAGGCACTCCCGAACAGTGGGACGAGGCACAGGGTGTTATGGCAAAGATACTTGACCATCTTAATATACCCTATAAAATCGGTATCGGTGAGGCGGCGTTCTACGGACCGAAACTTGATATACAGATTAAAAACGTATTCGGCAAGGAAGACACCCTTATAACCATTCAAATAGACCAAATGCTTGCAGAAAAATTCGGTATGGAATATACCGACCGTGACGGAAGCAAGAAAAACCCCTATATAATTCACCGTACTTCAATAGGTTGCTATGAGCGTACTTTGGCACTTCTTATAGAAAAGTATGCAGGTGCATTGCCTTTATGGATGGCTCCTACTCAGGTAAGGCTTTTAAACCTTGCAGACCGTCACCTTGATTACGCCTACGAGTTAAAAAATAAACTCGAGCTTAAGGGTATCAGAGTTGAGGTTGACGCAAGAAATGAAAAGATAGGCTATAAGATAAGAGAGGCACGTCTTGAAAAATTACCGTATATGTGCATAATCGGTGACAGCGAGGTTGAAAACGGCACCGTATCGGTAAGAGAACGCGGAGAAAACGGCGACCTCGGCTCAATGAAAGTTGAAGACTTTATAGCAAGAATAACCGAAGAAACAGACAAGAAAATAATAAAATAATTTTCAACTTAAAATAGCAAAGCCCTTTCTTACGAGATTGTAAGAAAGGGTTTTGCTTTATTATATTTGCATTAAAAAAATATTGCCGTTGTCCCGTATGTAACAAATGCCACTATCACACCTGCGGCAACTACTCCGAGTGCTATGGCGGGTAATGCTTTTTTAAGTCTCATATCAAGCATCGCCGCTACAAGTGCTCCCGTCCACGCTCCCGTTCCTGGAAGCGGAATGGCTACAAGTACAAAAAGTCCCCAAAACGCGTACCTTTGTACAACGTCTGATTTCTTTTCTGCTCGCTTTTCAAGTTTTGTAACCAACGTATCAAGTTTACTGCTTATTTTCCTTAAAAAAGCAAATATTTTCCTTATGAAAATTATTATAAAGGGTACGGGAATAATATTCCCCACTATAGAAACCGCTATTGCTATTCTGTAATCAAGACCGTTTGCTACCGCTATCGGTATAGCACCGCGAAGTTCAATGACGGGTATCATTGATATAAACAGTGTAGTTATAATTTTACCGAAAAAGCTGTTCCACAAATTCAAAATGTTTCCCCCGTACTTAAAAATTCTTTGGCAGGTTTGTTTTAGCTTCACAAATGTTTTGGAAGTATTCAGATATATTTCTACCCGAAACAATCGGTATAATTAAAAGATAATAAGCAAGTGCTAATACAATCAACCCCAACAATACACATATTATTATTATCGGTATCTTAAAATTCCTTTTTTCGGTAAAATTATTTTCGGCATCAAAATAAAAATCTTCATCCGCCTCGGTATGATAGTATTCGTTATCATAATAATTTTTTTTGCTGTACTTTACCTTTTCGGGTTCAATAAAAAGTCCTGTTTCCTCAGGGCTTATAAGTTTAGGCTTTTCCGATTGCTCTTTTGGTTGTTCGTTTACGGTAATTTCGAGGTCGTTTTCAGGTGTGACGGGAGTTTCGTCCTCCGTTTTTTCTATCTGCAATTCATCGACATTTTCTTCTTCCGCAGTCTCATTTGAAACAGCATTTTCTTCCAAAATAACATCTTCTTCTATGATTATTTCCTCATCTTCAGTTAAAGCAGACTCCCCGACTTCCTCTGCAACAACAGGACTCTCCTCCTGCAACATACTTATATCGGTAATGTACTGATGTATAAGATTTTGCATAATGGTTTTCCTTACCGTCTTGCTTTCGCTTAATAAAATTATTGATTGAGGTCCGCTCTCTATTATGCAACCGCCAAAATATCCGTCCGGAGTTATAAGCGGGGTGGAGCCCTTTATTATTTCTATTTTTTCAGTACTGTTTATACCGTATTCGTCGTTATTTACCGTCTCAAGCGGTTGACCTATTAAGCGTGCAGCCATACTTATAAGTCCCGTCGGCGAAAACAAAGAACCGCAGGCAATTATTATCCTGCTACGCTGTACTGCACGTGAAAGCATTTTGACGAATCCACTTTGTTCCTCGGTTTTATCCGTAAGAAGTCGCATACGGCAACAACCGCATAAATTAAATTCCATCTCAAAGTCGGTACCCGTAAGATAGTAAATAATATCAACTTTTAGATTTTGAAGCATTTTATTTTCCCCCTGAAGTTATTTATGACGTGAATACCAATTAACCTTTGCTTTTGATACGTCAAGATTATAACGTTCTTTAGTTCTTAATTTTCTTGCAGATACAACTAATTTTGCACCGTCAAAATCTTTTGCATCAGTTATAAGAGTTAAAATTTTCTCACCGTATTTTACACTGATTCCCGTATCTATGATACTATTTTTCTTTTGCTTATTTATCCAAAGTGAAAAGCTGGTTTTTCCTTGAAATTCACTTTTTGTAAAATTCTTCTTTTCCTTTTCCGATACCACATTAACAGCATAGATAACATAAGTTTCGGTTTTGCCGTTGGCTGTTAAAAAAACAGTTGGATTTTGTTTGTAAAATTTTAAATTTCTATAATATTTAAGAGTTCCAAACATAGAACCGTCCGATATGTTATTCCCGTAAATTACGGTATTTTGACTGTACGGCTTGCTATTTTCCTTAGGTATATACAACGCACCGTAACGGCTATGCTTTTTTAACATATTCCTTTTTTTATAGTAATCTGTTTTATTTGAAATATAAACAGGATTATCAATATTTGTGCCTTGTATTTTAAGCCACGCCGTAAAATCGGAATTTTCTTCTTTCAGGTCTTTAAACAGTGTGTAAACCGACGGACTGTTATCACGTCTTTCACGGACGCTGTCTATTATTGCCCGCTGATGCTTTGCACTTCCAAAATAGCACCAAAGCAGTATAGACAAGATTATAAAGCATACCGCAACGGTAAGATACAGTAATTTTCCTATTGCTTTGGTAATACCTTCTTTTCTGTCGGGTAAAAAAGACCTTGCAAAATCGGAAAAATCCTCTATCAGACTTTTTTCATGTTTATTAAGCATCTTTTTCGTAATTTTCTTCTATATAACTGTTTACAAGCGAAAAAACAGCCGTACACGCAGATTGCCTTATTCTCTCTCTGCCGTTATTTTTTATACTAAGACGTTGTGCTCTGACCGTTTTACCGTCAGACAAAGCAATATGCACCGTGCCTACCGCCTTGCCCTCAGACTCCGAAGGGCCTGCAACACCCGTTATTGACACACCGATATCCGAATCGGCAAGTTTTCTTACTTGTTGTGCCATTTGAACTGCGGTATCACGGCTTACCGCACCGAATGTTTCAAGACATTCGCCGTCTACATCTAAAACTTTATTTTTTATCCTTGAAGAGTATGACGTTATTCCAAGTTCAAAAACCTCGGACGCACCCGCCACACCGGTTAAAAGCTCACTGAACATACCTCCCGTACAAGATTCTGCACAGGAAATTTTGAGTGAATACTTTTTCAACTTTTCAACCACAAGTTGTGCATTAACCTCAGGTTGTTCTATCATCAAAAGCACCTCTTAAACATTAAAACTTAATCAATATATGAATATTCTATCCCTGATATTGCGTTTTCTATGAGTTTTTCTATATCAAGTTTTGCTTCAGCCGCCTCGCACTGACCAGCTTTCGGTCTTGTGTGAGGATGCTTAGGGGTAAATACCGTACAACAGTCTTCATAGGGCAGTATTGACGTTTCAAATGCGTCAATCTGTTTTGAAATTTTTATAATTTCTTCCTTGTCCATCCCTATAAGCGGACGCAACACCGGCATACTGCAAACACCGTCGGTAGACGCTATTGCAGGCAACGTCTGACTTGCCACCTGACCTAAACTCTCTCCAGTTATAAGTGCCGAACATCCGTCGCTTTGTGCTACCCTTTGTGATATTCGCATCATCATTCTACGCATTATAAGCGTAAAATAATCTTCGGGGCAACATTTTCCTATTTCCTCTTGAATTTCGGTAAAAGGTACTATTGCAAGTTTTATAGTACCGCTGTATTTTGCCACCTTTGATAAAAGAGTTTTAACCTTTTGTTCCGCTCTCGGACTTGTATACGGCGGACTTGCAAAATGTATTGCGTTAAGTATAAGACCGCGTTTTGCCATAGTCCACGCCGCAACGGGACTGTCTATTCCGCCTGAAATTAACACCTCTGCCCTGCCTGACGTTCCTATCGGCAATCCGCCTGCACCGTGTATCTGTCCCGCTCTTATATAAGCCGAATAGTCCCTTACTTCAACCGTTATTATCTCATCGGGGTTGTGAACGTCAACCGATAAGTGACTGAAATTTTTAAGTATTTCAGCACCGACTTCACGGCATATTTCCGGAGATTTAAACGGAAAACTCTTGTCCGACCGCTTCGCCTCAACCTTGAAAGTTTTAATTTTGTTTAATGTGTGGGCAAGATACATAGGTGCTTTTAAAAGAATATCGTCCATATCTTTATTGCAAACACACGCCCTGCTGAACGCCGCCACACCGAATACAAGTTTTATTCGGTTAAGTGCTTCTTCAAAATCAAAATCTTCCGATAACGGCTCAATATATATTGTAGACTGTGCCTTTGTTATCTTTATTTCACCCAAACTTTTAAGTCTTCGCTTTATGTTGCTTATCATTTTGTCTTCAAAGTTGCAACGGTTTAAGCCTTTTAAAGATAATTCGCCGTCTTTAATAAGTATAATTTCTTTCATCAATTTGCCTTTCTGATTTTTATAGTAGCGTCCTTTATCGCACAAACCAATCTGTCAACGTCTTCCTTTGTATTGTATCTTGAAAAACTTATACGCAAAGCACTGTCGATAAGTTTTCTGTCTATTCCCATTTCATTAAGCACGTAACTGCCTTTTCCCTTAGCACACGCACTTCCCGAAGATACGAAAATATTTTTAGACTCCAAAAAGTGCAACAGTGTTTCGGAGCGGTAACCCTTAACCGAAATATTAAGTATAAAGGGGAGACCGTCTTTAGGTGAATTTACTGTTACAAGACCTGTTTTTAACAATAACTGATCTGTATATTCTTTAAGTTGTTCCTGCTTTTTAAGTTGGGCTTCAATATCAGGCAGGTCTTTTATCGCACCCTCAAGTCCGCATATAAGCGGTACTGCCTCGGTACTTGAACGCATACCTCTTTCCTGACCTCCGCCGGTAATCAAAGGTCTTACGGTTACACCTTTTTTAATATAAATTGCACCTATTCCCTTTGATGCGTGTATCTTATGACCGCTTAAAGTGAGTAAATCTACACCGAGTCTACTAACATTTATCGGCAATTTGCCAAACGCTTGCACCGCGTCGCAATGTAACAGCGCAGGTGCAGACTTTCTCTTTATAGTATCGCTTGCATACTCTACGGGCATTATCGCTCCCGTTTCATTGTTTACAAGCATTATGCTTACAAGTATAGTATTTTTATCTATATACTTTTCAATATCACTTTTAGACACTGTGCCGTTTTTATCGGGTTTAAGTCTTATTACCTCAAAGCCGTCCTCCTCAAGACGTTTTACCGTTTCAAGTACAGACGGGTGTTCTACCGACGTAGTAACTATCCTGTTTCCCCGCTTTTTTCTTGCCCTTGCAGTACCTAATATTGCAGTATTGTTTCCCTCTGTACCGCTCGACGTAAAATACACCTCGTCCGCCCGACAGGAAAGCATATCCGCTACAGTCTGCCTTGCACTGTCAACCGAGTTTTGAGCGTTCATACCCATTATGTGCAGTGATGACGGGTTTCCCCAATTTGAAATAAGTGCCTTATTTATGTATTCAATCGACCTTTCGCAAGGTTTTGTAGTTGAACTGTTGTCTAAATAAACCGTTCTTTCCATATATCACACCCCGCAAACACAAATACATAAATTATTATACTATATTTTTTAATCTAACACAACAAAAAATTGCATATTACAAAAAATATTTAAAATTTTCCTTTTTCTTATGTTTTCTCTTGCAATAAGATTAGTAAAATATTATAATAGCATTATAATGTTTTTGGAGGATAACAATTTATGACTAAAAAAATATCAGCACTGCTACTATGTTTACTAATGGTTTTTTGTGTTACAGGATGCAAAAAATATAAGGACACCTCAAGCGAAGCTACATTATCGGAAGAAAGTGAACCGATAGAACCTACATATTATACCAATCCGCTTACGGGCGTTTCAGATTATACGGAAAATATTGCAACAAACCGTCCTGTTGCAATTATGATTAACAATATTAAGTCGGCACAGTCTGTACAAACGGGTGTTACAAAAGCCGACATTGTTTACGAAACCGAAGTTGAGGGCGGTATTACCCGTCTTATGGCTGTTTTTCAGGACGTATCAAGCGTATCTCAAATAGGCTCTGTTCGTTCTGCAAGATATCCGTACGTTGATTTGGCATTAGGTCACAACGCATTCTATATCCATTGCGGTCAAGACCCAACCTACTGTGCTCCGCATCTTAAGGACATCGAAGATATCTCAATAGATTCAGGGAAATTCGGAAAGCGTATACAAAACGGTCTTTCTTCCGAGCATACACTTTATACCTTTGGCGATGAACTTTGGAAGGGCATAAAATCTACATTTAAAAACACAACTCAAACAAATACACAAAATTGGCAATACTTTGTCGGCAATGACGAAAGCGTTAGATTTGACGATTTAAGTTGTACTAAGGTTACCGTTCCTTTCTCGAACAGTTACAGCACATCATTTACATACGACGCTCAAAGCGGTAAGTACACCCGTCTTTCAGGTGCAAATGTATTAAAGGACTACAAAACAGGTGAAACCGTAGATGTTAAAAACGTATTTGTTCTCCTTACTACAATAAGCGACTATCCCGACGGTAAACACCGCAAGGTAGACCTTGTAGGCGGTGACGGATATTATATCACTAACGGAACATATACCTTTATTAAATGGAGTAAGGGTGCATCAACGTCGTCATTTAAGTTTACCGATACCGAAGGAAATCCGCTAAAGGTAAATCAAGGCAATTCGTGGGTATGTATAGCGGATAAGCGTACCTCAAATCCAAGTATTCAGTAAATTATTTATCGCTTTCCGTATTTTGCGGAAAGCGATTTTAAGATATAAAAGAGGTTTTGTTAATATGATAGAGAAAAGTATAAGAAAACTTATTTGCTACGGTCTTGAAAACGGACTGTTTGACAAAAGAGATGAGATTTTTGTTACAAACAACTTACTTCAAGCACTTAACCTTGACAGTATAGAATGTAATGAATATTTTAGTAACGTTGACCTTGAAAGTACCCTTTGCGAACTGCTTGATTACGCTGCGGAAAAGGGCATAATAGAAGACGGCGTAACCGCAAGAGATTTATTTGATACAAAACTTATGGGACTTATGTTACCGCGTCCGTCCGAAATTACAGATAAATTTTACAGTTTATATGAAAAATCTTCAAAGAATGCTACCGATTATTACTATAAATTCAGTTGTGACAGTGATTATATCCGTCGATACAGAATTAAAAAAGACCTTAAGTGGACTGCCGATACTAAGTACGGCGAACTTGATATAACGATAAACCTTTCAAAACCGGAAAAAGACCCCAAGGCAATAGCCGCCGCAAAAAACGCACCGCAGGCGGGATATCCAAAATGCCTTTTATGTAAAGAATGTGAAGGGTATCAAGGCAGAATAAACTTCCCTGCAAGGCAAAACCACAGAATAATACCGATAACCATAAATGACAGCGATTGGTTTTTCCAATACTCACCGTATGTATATTATAACGAACACTGTATTGTATTTAACTCAAATCATACGCCTATGGCGGTAAACTGCGATACTTTTAAAAAACTTTTTGATTTCGTAAAAATGTTTCCGCACTATTTTGTAGGCTCAAATGCAGACCTTCCCATTGTAGGCGGTTCAATACTCAGCCATGACCATTTTCAGGGCGGACATTATACCTTTGCAATGGCAAAAGCACCTATTGAACATAAACTTTCTTTCAAAGGTTTTGATGACGTTAGTGCAGGTATAGTAAAATGGCCTATGTCGGTAATAAGACTTTCATCAGACAATACCGAGCGAATAATAGAACTCGCGGATAAAATACTAAAAGCGTGGAGAGAGTATTCCGATGAAAGTGTCGGCATTTTTGCCTATACAGACGGTGAGCCGCACAACACAATTACGCCGATAGCACGTAAAAGAGATAATTTATTTGAACTTGACCTCGTTTTGAGAAATAATATCACAACACCCGAGCATCCGTTAGGTGTTTTCCACCCGCACGCCGAATTACATCATATAAAGAAAGAAAATATCGGTCTTATAGAGGTTATGGGTCTTGCGATTTTACCTGCT
>JAKSQC010000004.1 GCA_024404325.1 Clostridia bacterium | reverse complement strand
GTCGGTCGAAAGGTCGGCGGCATCTCATTTCTGCCATACCACACGCATATAATTATACCTTTAATGAGAATAAGTCGTCAAAAAGTGTATCTTGCAGATGACTTAACTTGTTAGGGGATATTTTTATGTCAAATAAAATTTGTACGTTTTTCGGACACTGGGACACACCGGAAGAAGTCAGACCTTTGTTGCAGGGCGTTTTAAAGCAACTTATTGAAAATCGCGGTGCAGATACTTTTTATGTGGGAAATCAAGGCGGTTTTGACTTAATGGTGTGACAGGAATTAAAGAAATTAACTGTTAAGTATCCGCATATTAAATACTTTGTTGTGCTTGCTTATATGCCGAAAAAACGCAGTGAGTTTGATATGACTGATTATTCGGATACTATATATCCTGACGGACTTGAAAAAGTCCCACGTAAATTTGCCATAGACAGACGAAACCGAATGATGATAGATTGGTCAAATATTGTCATTATTTATGTTTGTTATCCATTTGGCGGTTCGGCTAAATTCAGAGAGATTGCCGAAAAGAAAGGCAAAGAAATCATAAATCTCGGCAATTTAAAAACTTAAAATGCAGATATATAAAAACACCGTCCTGATTTTCGTCAGGACGGTGTTTTTATAAAAAGTATAAATTATTTTTATGATACTACATTTATCGGAGTTCCGTTTAAAAATGCAGTAAGGTTATCGGACACTATATTTATAAGCCGTTTTCTTGTGGCAAGAGGTACCCAACAGGTATGTGGTGTTATCATTATGTTTTTGGCATTTTTCAGTATACAGTCTTTATCCATAGGCTCTTTATTTAATACGTCAACTGCCGCATAGGACAGTTTACCGCTTTTAAGTGCGTCAAACAGTGCCTTTTCTTCCACCACACCGCCACGAGAAGTATTGATAAAAACAGCACCGTCTTTCATTATGCCAAATGTTTTGTCATTAAACATATTACGGCTTTGTTCTGTAAGCGGACAGTGAACCGTTACAATATCGCTTAAACTTAAAAGTTCTTTTAAATCTACAAATTTTACCGTGTCGTCACTTTTAGGGGTTCTTGTATACACAAGTACATTCATTCCGAATGCATTTGCTATAACAGAAACCCTTTTACCGATACTTCCGTAACCTATAATGCCTATTGTTTTATTTGACAGTTCGTCGGTAGGGTAGCACATCATAGAAAATGTGGGCGAAGTTATCCAAGCACCGCTTTTAACAAGTCTGTCATAACTTTCAACCTTTGTATAGTAGGAAAGAATATATGAGAACACCTGTTGTGCGACTGCGTCGGTAGAATAACTGCCGGCATTACATACCGTAACGCCGTGGCTTTTTGCAGATTTAATATCTATATTGTTATAACCTGTCGCAAACAAGCCGATATATTTAAGTTTAGGTGCTTTATTAAAAACGGTGTTGTCTATTGTTACTTTATTAGACAGTATAACGTCAACATCTTCGACTTCTTTTAAAAGGTCGTTTCTGTTAATACTTTCATACAAAACAACCTCGCCGAATTTATTAAAAACATCAAGCGAAACATCGTTATTATAAATTAGGCTGTTATAATCAGTTATCAATATTTTCATTTTTCTTCGCAACCTTTCTCTTTGTTCCGTCAGGTTCTACTATATAAAGATTTTCAAGTTGCCCTGTAAGACTAAGTTTAAAACTTTCTATGTATTCACGTCTTAAAATGTGTTGTTCTGCTTTTTCTTCATCGCTTAGTCCTACACTTTTCTGTTTTCTTGCAAGTTCGTTTATGCGGTCAATTTTTTTCTGTTCCATACTATATCTCGTTTCTTCCCTCTAATGCTCTTGCTAAGGTATATTCATCCGCATATTCAAGGTCTCCGCCTACGGGGATACCGTATGCAAGACGTGTAACTTTAATACCCATAGGTTTTACAAGGCGGGAAATATAACTTGCCGTTGCTTCGCCCTCGACAGTCGGGTTGGTTGCCATTATGATTTCATTTATTTCGCCTGACGCAAGCCTTGACATAAGTTCCTTGATACGCAACTTATCAGGACCTATACCGTCAAGCGGTGAAATAACACCGTGAAGCACGTGATAAAGTCCCTTATACTCTCTTGTTCTTTCAAATGCCATAACGTCACGGGGTTCTTCAACAACGCATACTACGGTACGGTCACGCCCCTCATCGTCACATATTTGGCAAACGTCAAGGTCGGTAAGTGCCTGACAGCATTTGCAAAAATGTATTTTTTCTCTTGCCTCAACAAGTGCTTTTGCGAAGTCTTTTGCTCTTTCAGGCGGTTGCTCAAGTATACTGTAAGCAAGGCGTTGTGCCGTTTTTTTTCCTATGCCCGGAAGACGTGAAAACTGATTTATAAGTTCGTTTAGCGGTACTATATTATAATTCATATTTTAGAACATTCCCGGTATATTAAGTCCGCCGGTTACTGCACCCATTTCTTCTTCGGCGGTTTTAATAGCATTGTTTACTGCCTCATTTACCGCAACGGTTATAAGATCTTCAAGCATTTCGGTATCTTCGGCGTCTACTGCATCGGGGCTTATTTTAATTGACTTTATTAAATGTTTTCCGTCAACGGTTACGCTAATCATTCCTCCGCCTGAAGTTGCAGTGTATTCGCGTTGGTCAAGGTCTTCTTGAAGCGTTGCCATATCCTCCTGCATTTTCTGTGCCTGTTTCAGCATTTGATTCATATTATTCGGTCCGCCTGAATTAGGTATTCTTACTTTCATAATTTATTCTCCTGTAAATTTAATTTTTTTCTAAGTTTTTAAGCTTTTGAGCAAATGCGGCAAGCGGGTCTTTAATTTCATTTTCTGCTTTTTTATAAGGCCCTAATTTATACTCAACACCGAGTATCTCTTTAGCGGCATTCCTTATGGCGTTACGGTAGGTGGGGTTATTCCCGTTTACCATAGTTTTAAATTGTCCGTTATCGGTATCAATCAGTAAATAATTACCCTTGATATATGCACTTGAACCCTGTAAAACCCCTGCTATTAAAGGACAGCTTTTTTTAAGGACGTACAGTATATCTGTCCACTCTAAAAGAGGTTTTGTATCTGAATTTGTAACCTCCGCCATTTCGGGAACAGGGATATCTTCATCTGTACTCTCAGGCAATTCTTCCGTTACGTTAACCGCGGGTGTTTTGGGTTTTGTTACAACATTTCTGTTTTCAAGTGCGGTAAGTCGAAGCTCAACAGAACTTAAATCACTGCTTATTTGCGGATTGCAAAGTTTAATTAAGGTCATTTCCATTTCTAAGCGGCGGTTTCCGTTTTGCATATTGGCATTTGCAGACTGCAGAACGCTTAAAACCGACATTATTTCTTTTATATCGTAATTAGATGCCTGCTTTTCAAGAGTTTTAAGCCTATCGGCAGAGCAGACAATAGGTCTGTTACCCGACTTTACGGTTTTGATAATCATAAGGTCGCGGAAATGCCCTATAAGTTCCGATAAAAGTCTTAACATATCAACAGACGAATTATGAAGTTCGTCAAGTAACAGCAACGCACCTTCGGTATTCCTTACTTTTATAAGGTCTGCAAGTTTAACAAGGTAATCGTTACCTGCCATAGCACATACGTTTGCTACAACGTTTTCATCTATTACGGTATTATTAGACGCACACAAATCGAGTATAGAAAGTGCGTCACGCATACCGCCGTCCGCCGCAGAGGCTATAAGGGTTGCGGCGTCGTCTGTTACCGTAAGACCTTCGCAATCGGCTATATAATTTATGCGTTCGCAGATTTTTGACGGCTCAATTCTTCTGAAATCAAATCTCTGACACCGCGAAAGTATGGTTGCGGGAAGTTTGTGAACCTCTGTTGTCGCAAGAATGAATATAACGTGTGCCGGCGGTTCTTCAAGTGTTTTAAGAAGTGCATTAAAAGCACTAATTGTAAGCATATGCACTTCGTCAATAATATAAACGCGGTATTTAGCCGAGGCAGGTGCGAAAGATACCTGCTCTCTTAACTCTCTTATACTGTCAACACTGTTATTTGATGCGGCGTCTATTTCGCATATATCGGTTACACTGCCATCCGCTATTGCTTTACACATTTCACATTCGCCACATGGGTCGCCGTTTTGCGGGTTTAGACAGTTGACTGCTTTTGCAAGTATTTTAGCACAACTCGTCTTACCCGTTCCCCTTGTACCTGTGAAAAGATATGCGTGTACGGTTTTACCGTCCGCAAGTTCGTTTTTAAGAGTTTCGGTTATATGCTCTTGACCTACAACGTCTGAAAAAGTCTGTGGGCGGTATTTGCGGTATAAAGCCTGATATGACATATCTTTGCACCTCCGAAAAAGGCTTGCACACTAAACCGTACGAATGAGCCGATTTACTGCGGCACATAGAAAAGACTACTTAATGCTGCTCGGTTCCCCGCCTGACATGGTTCATAGTTCCCCATTGCACAGGACCCGCCCATTCGCACGGTTTAATACGCAAGCCAATGTTTTAATTATTATAATATATTATTTAATATTTTACAATAGTAAAAACAAGATTTTTACAAAATAATTTGTTGACAGAGATAAGTTTATGTGTTAATATTCTCATATATGGTGGTTTATTATATAATAACGTTGACCGGAAAGAAGTAGGCATTAGGTAAATCGGTAAAAGAGAAATGCCGGTTGGTGCAAGGCAGGGCGATATCGATGCCGAATACATTCCGAGAGTTGCGTTTTTGAAAGGCAGTATTGCTTATTAGGGGACGTCGGGTGAGCCCGTTACAGCGACAAGGTATATGGGAAATTTCTCAACGTACCTAAGAGGTCAAACTTATTGTTTGGCAATAGAGGTGGTACCGCGGTAAGCGTTAAAAAAACGTTTTGTCGCCCTCTGCTCATAGTGGCAGGGGGCTTTTTTGTTTTCCTGCAAATAAGAATAAGGAGAAGATTATTATGACTATCATTGATGTCCTTGACCAAAACGCACAGAAATATGCTGATGAAACGGCATTGGTGGAAATAAATCCGCAGTTTGAGCCGTCGAGCAGGATAACTTGGAAAGATTACGCACTTATGCAACCTGAGGCAGGTCAGCCTTTTCACAGAGAAATAACATGGCTTGAATTTGAAAACAAGGCTAACCAGTTTGCAAATTTACTGCTTACAAGGGGTTGCAAAAGGGGCGATAAAGTAGCAATACTTCTTATGAATTCCATTGAATGGCTGCCGATTTATTTCGGTGTGCTTAAGGCGGGAGCAATAGTAGTACCGCTTAATTACAGATATACCGCAGATGAGATAAAGTACTGTCTTGAAAAGGCAGACTGTTCTATGCTTGTGTTCGGTCCTGAGTTTATAGGAAGAATGGAAGAAATATGTGACCGCCTGCCCTATATTTCAAATATGTTTTATGTAGGCGAAGAGTGTCCGACTTTTGCCGACAGTTATCATTATATGATAAAATACTGTTCGCATAAAGCACCGAAAATCGAAATAACCGAAACGGATGATGCGGCTATTTACTTTTCATCGGGAACGACAGGTTTTCCGAAAGCAATACTTCATCCGCACCGCAGTTTAATATTTTCTGCACAGGTTGAACAAAACCATCACGGGCAGACACACGACGATGTGTTTTTATGTATACCTCCGCTTTACCATACAGGTGCTAAAATGCACTGGTTCGGTTCATTGCTTGCAGGAGGAAAAGCCGTATTGCTTAAGGGTACGCGTCCCGAATGGATATTTAAGGCGGTATCTGATGAGCGTTGCAGTATAGTATGGTTGTTAGTGCCGTGGGCACAGGATATTTTAGACGCCATTGACAGGGGCGACATAAAGTTAGAAGAATACGACCTTTCCAAGTGGAGACTAATGCATATAGGTGCTCAACCCGTACCGCCGTCACTTATAAAGCGTTGGCTTAAAATTTTCCCCAACCACGATTACGATACAAACTACGGACTTTCAGAGTCAATAGGACCGGGGTGCGTACATCTCGGCGTTGGTAACGTACATAAGGTCGGTGCAATAGGTAAGGCAGGTTACGGCTGGCAGGTAAAGATAATCGGTGAAGACGGAAACGTTGTACCGCAAGGTCAGGTTGGCGAACTTTGTGTCAAAGGCCCCGGTGTAATGAAGTGTTACTATAAGGACGAGAAAGCCACCGATGAGATACTAAAAGACAAATGGCTGTATACAGGCGATATGGCGAAAGAGGACGAGGACGGTTTTATCTACCTTGTAGACCGTAAAAAAGACGTTATAATTACGGGCGGAGAAAATCTGTATCCCGTACAGATAGAAGATTTTCTACGCCGTCACGAGGCTATTAAGGACGTAGCGGTTATAGGTCTGCCTGACGAACGCTTAGGCGAGATAGACGCCGCTATAATAGAGGTTAAGGAAGGTTACAGCCTTTCAGAGGACGAGGTAAACGAATTTTGTACCGATATGCCGAGATACAAACGTCCGCGTAAGGTTATATTTGCCGATGTTCCGCGTAACCCCACAGGTAAGATAGAAAAGCCTAAATTAAGAGAAATATACTGCGGAAACAGTGTAGTAGCACAACAAAACGAAATTAAATAGTTGATATTAAAGGAGCAATACAGGTATGAAAAAATTGTTACTTGGAAACGCTGCCGTAGCACAGGGTGCTTATGAGGCAGGGGTACGCTTTGTTTCCTCATATCCCGGCACACCGAGTACCGAGATAACAGAAATAATTGCTACATATCCCGAAGATGAAGTTTACTGCGAGTGGGCACCTAATGAAAAGGTTGCCGCAGAGGCGGTTATAGGAGCGGCTATTGCAGGGGGCAGAGCTATGACCTGCTGTAAACACGTAGGTCTTAACGTTATGGCAGACCCTGTTTTTACCGACAGTTATATAGGCGTAAACGGGGGTGCGGTATTTTGTGTTGCAGATGACCCCGGTATGCATTCGTCACAAAATGAGCAAGATTCAAGACATTATGCAAAGGCGTCCAAAATACCGATGTTAGAGCCGTCCGACTCCTTAGAGTGTAAGGAATTTACGCGTATGGCGTTTGATTTAAGCGAACAGTACGATACGCCCGTTTTTGTAAGACTTTCAACGAGGGTTTCACATTCCCAAAGTCTTGTTGAAATAGGAGAGCGTAAAGAAATACCGCTTAAAGACTATAAAAAAGATATTCCTAAAAACGTTATGATGCCTGCAATGGCTATAAAACGTCACGTTGTAGTTGAAGAACGTACTGACAAACTAATAAAGTTCGCCGAAGATACACCGCTTAACAAAATAGAGAATAACGGCAGTAAGATAGGCGTTATTACTAACGGTATTTCCTATGAGTATTCACGCGAAGCATTGGGTGATAAGGTAAACTATTTTAAATTAGGTCTTGTATGGCCTCTCCCCGTAAACAGTCTTAAAGAGTTTGCAGAAAAATGTGACGAAGTCTATGTTATAGAGGAACTTGACCCGTTTATTGAGGAACACTGCCGTGCAATCGGCATTAAGGTTCACGGTAAAGAATGTTTCACATTGCTCGGCGAATATACGCCTGCTATGATTAAAAAGGCTGTTTTGGGTGAAGACAGTGCAGAATTTACAGGCATAAACGAGGAAATTCCCGCACGTCCGCCTGTACTTTGCCCCGGTTGTCCGCACAGAGGAACATTTTACGTTTTAAGCAAATTGGGACTTACCGTTTCGGGAGATATAGGTTGCTATACTTTAGGTGCGGTAGCACCGCTTTCATCGGTAGACACAACAATTTGTATGGGTGCATCTATCAGTGCTTCCCACGGAATGGCCAAGGTAAGAGGAAAAGAATTTAACAGTAAGTTGGTATCGGTAATAGGTGACTCTACCTTTATGCATTCGGGTATTACGGGACTTTCCGATATAGTTTACAATAAGGGTGCTAATACGGTAATAATTCTTGATAACTCAATTACGGGTATGACAGGTCATCAGGATAACCCCACAACCGGTAAAACCATTCGCGGTGAGGCTACAAAGCAGGTTGATTTAATAAAACTTTGCAAGGCACTCGGTATTGAACACGTAACCGTAGCAGACCCGTTTGACGTCAAGAATTTTGAGGCGGTAGTAAAGGAAGAAACCGCAAGAGATGAAGTATCGGTTATAATTGCACAAAGACCTTGTGCATTACTTAAAACGGTTAAATATACAGGACACTGTGAAATAAGTGATAAATGCCGTAAGTGTAAAATGTGTATGAAACTCGGCTGTCCTGCTATAAGCGTTGATAAAAACGGTAACGTAAGTATTGACGTTACGCAGTGTAACGGTTGCGGACTCTGCATAGGTGTTTGTCCGTTCGGTGCGATAGAGAAGAAAGACTGAGGGGTGTTCAAGAAATGAGTAAAACTACTAATATTATGATTGTCGGCGTGGGCGGTCAGGGAACACTGCTCGCAAGCCGAATTCTCGGTAACTGCGTTATAGGTGAGGGTTTTGACGTTAAGGTTTCCGAAGTCCACGGTATGAGCCAAAGGGGCGGAAGCGTTGTAACATACGTAAAATACGGTGAAAAGGTTTGGTCGCCTATTATTGATAAGGGCGAGGCGGATATAATTCTTGCCTTTGAACTTCTTGAGGCATACCGTGCATTGCCGTATCTAAAATCGGGCGGTAAAATAATAGTAAATGACCAAAAAATAAATCCTATGCCTGTCATTACGGGTGTTAAGGAGTACCCTGCGGATATTTTAGGTAAACTTAAAAGTTCTGTTAACGTAACGTCACTTGACGCCCTTTCACTTGCAAAGCAGGCAGGAAGTATAAAGGCTGTAAACGTGGTACTTATGGGGGTTATGGCAAAAAACACTTCTATACCTTATGAGAAGTGGGTTGAAACGGTTAAAGATACAGTACCGCCTAAATTCCTTGAAGTAAACCTAAAGGCGTTTGAAACAGGCTATAATTTGTAAGGAGAATATAAAATGTCCAAAATACTTAAAAAATGCTTAGATGTTATAATATATTTAATTGGTTTTTTGATTATTGCAATAGGTATAAACCTTTCAAAACTTTCGGGACTTGGTATTTCTCCCGTAAGCTCTATTCCGGGCGTACTGTCAAAGGTTTTTCCGAGTGCATCGCTCGGAAGTATGGTAATTGTGGTTTACTGCCTTTTAGTACTTGCACAGTTTATTGTACTTAGAAAAAATTTCAAACCGATAAACATTTTAGGTGTACCCGTTGCAATTATTTTCGGGCTTATGGTTGACTTTGTCGGTATAGCACATTTTAAACCCACTCTTGCGGGTATTGATATAGGAATAAAGGCTGAGTTTGACGGACTTATGATGTCAATTCCAAAACCGACAAATTACGCTTTTCAACTTATATATTTACTGCTTAGTATAGTCATTATAGGAATAGGCGTATATATTTACCTATCACCAAAGTTAGTGCCTATGCCCGCAGAGGGACTTGCAGGAGCAATATCGCAGGTGTCAGGTAAAAAATTCGGCAACTGCAAAACTATTGTTGATGTTTGTATGATTGCTACCGCACTTATTCTTCAGGTATTGTTACTTGGCGGTTTGTCTTCATTTACGGGTGGCAGAGCCGTTGTAAGAGAGGGAACTGTGCTTTCTGCAATTTTAGTCGGTCAGGTTGTAAAGTTTCTTAATAAAATTACGTCTAAAAAGAAGGATTAAATTATGCCTTTAAGAAGTGAAAATATTGAAAAGATGCCACGCGAAGAACTTAATAAGTTACAGAGTAAACGTTTGGTTGAACAGGTAAAGCGTTGCTATGAGCGTGTGGAATGTTTCAGAAACCGTATGGATGAAAAAGGGCTTAAACCCCAAGATATTAAAGGCATCGAAGATTTGCATAAATTGCCGTTTTCCTATAAAAAAGATTTACGAGACTACTACCCATACGGACTTTTTGCCGAGCCTATGGAGAATATTGTAAGACTTCACGCATCATCGGGAACTACGGGTAAAAGGATAGTAGTGGGATATACCGAAAATGACCTTGAAATGTGGGCAGAATGTTTTGCACGTATGTTTACTTCTGTCGGCGTTACTAAAAATGACATTGTGCAAATATCATTCGGTTACGGTCTTTTTACGGGCGGTTTCGGTGCTCATGCAGGTGCTCAAAGAATGGGTGCTACAGTAGTTCCTATGTCCTCAGGCAATACCGCATTGCAGATACAAACCTTAATTGATTTCGGCGTAACGGTGCTTTGTTGCACACCGTCGTATGCTATGTACCTTGCGGAAGAAATCGAGCGTATGGGCGTTAAGGATAAACTTAAACTTCGCATAGGTATATTCGGTGCAGAACCTTGGTCTGAAAATATGCGTAGCGAGATAGAAAGTAAACTCAGTATTAAAGCATACGATATTTACGGACTTTCCGAGGTTTTAGGACCGGGTGTTGCCTGTGAATGTGAATATCAGTCGGGTATGCATATTTGGGAGGATCATTTTTTAGTTGAAATTATAAACCCCGATACGGGCGAAGTACTACCCGAGGGCGAAACGGGTGAACTTGTGTTTACGTCTCTTACAAAAGAAGCGTTCCCCGTTATAAGATACCGCACAAGAGATATTTGTTCTCTTATAACAGAACCCTGCATTTGCGGAAGAACTCATATAAAAATGAGAAAACCGTCGGGCAGAAGTGACGATATGCTGATTATAAGGGGCGTAAACGTGTTCCCGTCACAAATAGAAGAAGTGTTGCTTAATGTCAGCGGTAATCACATTACACCTAATTATCAGATAATCGTTGATAGGGTTAATAACAACGATACTTTTGATGTAAACGTAGAAATGAGCGAAAGTTTTTTTACCGATGATATTAAGTCGATAGAAAGACTTGAAAGAGCAATCACCGAACAACTTCGCAGTTCTTTGGGTATAGGTGCCAAGGTGCATTTGGTAAACCCGAAGTCTATTATTCGAAGCGAGGGCAAAGCAACGCGTGTAATTGATAACCGTAAAGGTAAAATATAACTTTAGAGGTGTTTTTATGATTATTAAGCAACTTTCGGTTTTTTTGGAAAACAAACCGGGGAAACTTTGTGAGATGGTAGAAACTTTGGCAAATAACGGTATAGATATAAGTGCTTTGTCTTTGGCGGATACCGCCGAATACGGCGTATTAAGACTTATAGTAGATAAACCCGACCGTGCAAAAGATGTATTTAAAGAAGAAGGGGTTATAGTAAGCGTAAATAGTGTTATAGCGGTTGCTATGGACGATGCTATAGGCGGTTCTGTTAAAATACTGAAAGTACTTGCAGACGCGGGTATCAGTATAGAATATATGTATGCGTGTGTCGGCAAAATCAGCGGTAAGGCATTGATGGTAGTGCGTACCGATAATCAGGAAATGGCGGAAGAAATACTTAAAAACCGTGGGTTCGGACAGATAAACCCTGCCGATATATACCGCATTTAAAAAGTTTAGGAGGTTATTTTGTATGAATTATAATTTTTCAAACAGAATGAGTAATATAAAAGGCTCTGCAATTCGTGAAATTTTCAAATACGCAGCTGACCCGTCTGTTATTTCTCTTGCAGGAGGTAACCCTGCACCTGAACTTTTCCCTAATGAAGAATTAAGCGTTATAGCCGAAGAAATGTTAAGAGAAAAGCCTGTTTTGTCCTTACAGTACGGTATAACCGAAGGATATACACCGCTTAGAGATAAGGTGAAGCAAAGACTTAAAAGAATTGAAAATATTGGTACTGATGACGACGAACTTATAATTATTTCGGGCGGTCAGCAGGGAATAGAACTTTCAATTAAAGTGCTTGTTAATGAAGGAGATACCGTAATAGTTGAAGAACCGAGTTTTATCGGTGCTACAAATGCTTTCCGTTCCTATGGCGTACATCTTGCAGGAGTACCCGTAGAGGAGGACGGTATGAATATTGATGCACTTGAAAAGGTTATCAAGGAGAACAAAAACGTCCGTATTATTTATACAATACCCACTTTCCAAAACCCGATGGGCGTTACAATGAGTGTAGAAAAACGTAAAAAACTTTATGAAACAGCAAAGAAAAACGGTATAATTATTTTAGAGGATAACCCTTACGGCGAACTTACCTTTGACGGTACTAAAGTGCCTACCATAAAGTCAATGGATACTGACGGAATAGTAATTTACGCAGGCTCTTTTTCAAAAATTTTATCACCGGGACTTAGAATAGGTTATTTGTGTGCAAATAAGAATTTAATTCAAAAGATAGTAATAGCAAAACAGGTGTCTGACGTTCATACGTCTATGTTACCGCAGCTTTTAGCGTATGAGTATATGGAGCGTTATGATCTTGACGGTGCGGTAGTTAAGATGCGTGAGAATTATTCGCATAAATGTTCTACTATGCTAAATGCAGTAGGCGAGTATTTTCCTAAAGATGTTTTATATACAAAGCCTAACGGCGGACTGTTTATGTGGTGCGATTTGGGACATAATCTTGATACAATGGAGATATCTAAAAAGGCTATTGAACAAAAGGTTGTATATGTGCCCGGCAATACCTTTATGACGGATATGAATAAGCCTTGCAGTACACTGAGGCTTAATTATTCCACAATGACTGATGAAAGGATAGTTGAGGGAATAAGGCGTTTGGGAAAAGTTTTTTGCAATTTATAATTATTTGATACTGAAAATTTTGGGGAAACGGAGTGATAGTAAATTAAAATAATATGGTTATTCATAAAAAAAATATTGATAAAAATATTTATTAAAATAAAAAAAGCAAAATATGTATTTTGTTGTTTTTTTTATAAATCTTATAAACTCCCCTCAAAACAGGAAGTTATTAAAATATTAGAAAAGGCATCAGGACAAAAGTATAGTAAGTTGTGTATTATAAACAAAGAAAAAATTGTGAATAATAAAAAATATGATCTTGATATTATAGTACCTGTTTATAATGTCGAAAAATATTTGGACGACTGCTTGTCATCTATATTAAATCAGAAAACAAAATATTCGATTAGGGTAATATGTATAAATGACGGTTCTACAGACGCTTCAAAATCTATATTAGAAAAATGGTCAGATAATGATACCAGGGTGTTTATTATAAATCAGGAAAATAAAGGACTTTCAGCAGCTAGAAATGTCGGGCTAAAGCATATGAATTCGAAATTTGTTATGTTTGTTGATAGCGATGATATTTTGC
Source organism: Clostridia bacterium (assembly GCA_024404325.1). GTDB lineage: Bacteria > Bacillota > Clostridia > Oscillospirales > Acutalibacteraceae > UBA737. Next base: position 35,864 of record JAKSQC010000004.1, on the reverse strand, counting down.
TTGAGGGTGCTATTGATTGCCTGTTAGACAAGGCGATTGAAACTAATGCGGATATTGTAGAAGGCTCTTATTTTTATTTTAATGATGATGTTGGAATAATTGATGAACATACAGAAAAAAGCGGACTTATAACCAAAGACGAAATGTATGGTTTTCCGTGGGGGAAGCTTTTTAATCCCAATATTTTCAAAAAAATTGTTTTCCCTGAGGGGTATTGGTATGAAGATACCATTATGAGATATTTAATATACATATATTATGATAAAAAAATCGGTATTAAAGATTATGTTTATAAGTATCGTAAAAATTATTTAGGTATTACTCAAACTTCAGGCATGTCTGATAAATCGGCAGACACTGTTTTAGTTATGTTACAAACATATGATGCTTGTTTGGAACTTGGAATAAAATATGACCAAGAGGATTACAATTCGGTTTTAAAACATATAAAATTATCAGCATTTAGAATGTTACAACGCAGTAACGAACTTAATTTCATTGCATTTACTGCATGGCATTATTTTCTTGAAGAACATTTTAAAGATTTTTTAACAAAAGATAAAAGTCTAAAAATTATAGAAAAATCAATTCGCAAAAAAAAGTATAAAAAATTTATTGATTATATTAACTATATATGAATAATGCGAAGTATTAACAAAAAATTTACGCCGTGCTTTACGCACGGCGTTTTTCTTAAGGGCTTTTTTTGAATGCAAAAATTTTCATTATTATAAACGTAACAGGACCCGCTACCATTGCGGCAAGTACGGTTGCCCAAAATTGAGGTAATCCCAATGTGTTGATAGTTATAAACGTTACAAGGAAAAAGATAATAAAATTGGGAATATACGATATCCAAAACTTTATGTAACCGTTAATTGAAAGTTTGTCCTTAAAAATAACAATACAGTTAATGAAGTATGCGATTGTCAGTGAAATTATGTATCCTATAACGGTAGCAACATTTTCCTGAACGATTTTATTTGCCATATGTGAAAATATTGCAGTATTTAAAGTATTGATACCGCCGAGTATTGTAAACTCCAAAAACTTTTTCGTAAAAAACGTTCGGATAACTTTTTTAAAAAAGTTTTTCAAAGCATCACTTCCTATAACACTTTACTACATTATACCAAAAAAAATAAATATTTCAAGATTATATAATAGATATCTTCTGAATTCTTGACAAGACCTGCCTTTAACCGTATAATAATTTAGGCTATGAAAAGGAGTGTGTCTTTATGAGAAAAACAAAAATTGTATGTACGATAGGTCCTGCCTGCTCTAATGAGGAAACGTTAAGGCAAATGTGTCTTGCGGGAATGAATGTGGCACGCCTTAATTTTTCGCATGGAACACATGAGGATCATCTTGAAAAAATAAATATGATAAAAAAAGTAAGAGAAAGTCTTAATTTACCCATAGCGATAATGCTTGATACAAAAGGTCCCGAATATCGCATAAAGACCTTTAAAAACAATAAAATCACGCTTAAAGAGGGCGACACTTTTACATTTACAGCCGACGATATAGAGGGTAATGAGGAGAGGGTATCGGTAAACTATAAGAAACTTTCTTCCGACCTTAACATAGGTGATAAAATACTTTTAGATAACGGTCTTTTAATATTTGAAGTTACCGAAATATCGGGTGATAATGTTATAACTAAAGTGCTTTCGGGAGGAGAACTTTCAAACAGAAAAAGTATGAGCTTCCCTAACAAGGTATTGCACCAAAAGTATTTGAGTGATTACGATAAAAGCGACATTCTTTTCGGCATTGAAAACGAGGTAGATTTTATCGCCTGCTCATTTGTTTCGTGCAAACAAGACCTTGTTGATATAAAGAATTTTTTGTCTGAAAATACAGAAAAACCGGTAAGCCTTATTGCAAAGATAGAAAACCGTTCGGGCGTTGATAATATTGAGGAAATATGTACCGAGTGTGACGGCATAATGATAGGCAGGGGCGATATGGGTGTTGAAATACCGTTTGAGGAACTTCCCAATATTCAAAAGAAACTGATTACAAAATGCAGAATGCTCGGCAAGAGGGTTATTACCGCAACCGAAATGTTAGAGTCAATGATACATAATCAGAGGCCCACAAGAGCAGAAATATCAGACGTTGCAAATGCTGTTTATGACGGTACGAGTGCGATAATGCTTTCGGGTGAAACGGCGGCGGGGAAATATCCTGTATTGACTGTTGAAACTATGTCGAGAATAGCAGAAGAAACCGAAAAAAATATTAACTATAAAAAGCGTTTTTATAATTCGGAATTTAAAATAAAAAATGTGGTTGATGCTCTTTCTCACGCAACCTGCGGTATGGCAATGGATATAGATGCAAAGGCGATAGTAGTTTGTTCGCTTTCGGGCATGACGGCAAGAATGGTATCGCGTTTTCGCCCTCCTGTTGATATAATGGGTCTTACCGTAAATGAAAAAACATGGCGTGAACTCGCACTTTCTTGGGGTGTTACGCCAGTAATGTGCGAAGTTTATAAGTCAACAGATGTGTTGTTTTATACCGCCCAAAAGACTGCAAAGTCGGTATTCAACCTTAATGACGGTGACAGTATAGTGATTACCGGAGGTAATACAAACGGAGTTTCGGGGAATACGGATATGATAAAAATAGAAATAGTTTAAAAAAGTTGATGCACGGCAGTTTTCTGCCGTGCATCAACTTTTTTAAAATGATTATTCAACGCCTTTATTATTTATATATTCAACGACGTCTCCGATTGTTTTAAGACCTTCGATATCCTCGTCGGGTATCTCAACATCAAAGTCATCCTCAATAGCCATAAGCATCTCAACAACGTCGAGACTGTCAGCACCGAGGTCATCGGCAATGCGTGTGTCCATCGTCATTTCGTCAATGTCTGCATCAAGTTGGTCTGCTAAAATTTGCTTTATTTTTTCAAATACCATAAATTTGCCTCCTGTGAGCAAGAATTAAAACTATAATCAAATAATATGTTGTATTTAGGGATTTGTCAATAGGTTTTTAAAAAATTTTTTAAATGTATAAAAATTGTTGCAAAAATAAGGCGTTTACCGTATAATGGTATTCGGTGATTATTATGGCAAGTGAAAAAATGGTAAAAGAAATAACTTCTATGGATGAAGATTTTGCAAAGTGGTATACCGACGTATGCTTAAAAGCAGAACTAATAGACTATGCATCTGTTAAAGGCTGTATGATAATACGTCCGTACGGTTACGCTATATGGGAAAATATACAAAGTATTATGGACTCTCTTTTTAAAGACTGCGGTCACGAAAATGTGTATATGCCTCTTTTCATTCCGGAAAGTCTTTTGCAAAAGGAGAAAGACCACGTAGAGGGGTTTGCCCCTGAGGTTGCGTGGGTAACCCACGGAGGCGAAGAAGAGTTAGAGGAAAGACTTTGCGTCCGTCCTACCTCTGAAACCCTGTTTTGCGACCACTTTAAAAACATAGTTCATTCTTACCGTGACCTGCCTAAACTTTACAACCAGTGGTGCAGTGTGGTACGTTGGGAAAAGACCACGCGTCCGTTTTTGCGTTCAAGAGAGTTTTTATGGCAGGAGGGACATACCCTGCATGCAACCGCTAAAGAGGCACGCGAAGAAACAGAAAGAATGTTAAACGTATACGCTCACTTTGCAGAGCAGTATCTTGCAATACCTGTTGTTAAGGGACAAAAAACCGAAAAGGAGCGTTTCGCAGGTGCAGAGGCAACCTATACAATCGAGGCACTTATGCATGACGGTAAGGCGTTGCAGAGCGGAACATCACACTATTTCGGCGACGGTTTTTCAAGAGCATTTGAAGTTCAGTATACCGACAAAGAAAATAAACTTGTGTATCCTTTCCAGACTTCTTGGGGTACTACAACCCGCCTTATAGGTGCGGTTATTATGACCCACGGTGACGATAACGGGTTGGTGCTTCCGCCTGCCGTAGCACCTATACAAACCGTAATAGTGCCTATTGCATCTCATAAAGCAGGCGTTACCGAAAAGGCAACCGAAATATATGAAAAACTTAAAAAGGTATGCAGGGTAAAACTTGATTTAAGCGACCAAACACCCGGTTGGAAGTTTGCAGAGTATGAAATGAAGGGTGTACCGCTTCGTTTGGAGATAGGCCCGCGTGATATAGAAAACAACGCCTGTGTTATTGTAAGACGTGATAACGGTGAAAAAACAACCGTAAGTCTTGATGAACTTGAAACCGCAATACCGCAGTTGCTCCAAAATGTTCGTGACGGGCTGTATCAAAAAGCACTCGAAAGAAGAAAGACTATGACGTATGATGCGTTAAGTCTTGAAGAAATGAAAGATATAGCCGAGAATAAAGCAGGATTTATAAGGGCTATGTGGTGCGGAGACCGTGAGTGCGAGGATAAACTCAAAGAGGTTGCAGGTGTTACCTCAAGATGTATACCGTTTGAACAGGAACATCTTTCCGATACCTGTGTATGTTGCGGTAAAAAGGCAGATAAAATGCTCTATTGGGGCAAAGCATATTAAATGTTGTTTAATTATAAAAGCCACCCTCCCGAAAATTTCGGGAGGGTGGCTTTTTCTGACAAGATAATCATCTCAACCGTATTATAGTATATAAGAATATTTATGTAAAGTGAAATATTTGCCTTACGGCAAATGTGAAATAATTTCTGTCGAAATTGTGAAATATTCGGTTTTCAATCGAATGTGAAATGAAATCCGTTCCTAATCGTGCGAAGCACATTTCACATTGCGAAAGCAATATTTCACACACCGTAAGGTGTATTTCACTCGTTCCAAAGGAACGAATTTCGTTGAAAAAAGCACTTGCCAAAGCAAGTGCTTTTTTCTGGTGACCCGGACGAGATTCGAACTCGTGTTACCGCCGTGAAAGGGCGGTGTCTTAGGCCTCTTGACCACCGGGCCGTTGGTGGCTGTAATTGGATTTGAACCAATGACACTGCGGGTATGAACCGCATGCTCTAGCCAACTGAGCTATACAGCCGTATTTACTGCCGACGTTTAACGTCGCGACTAATTTATTATATAGGTTGTCTTACTTTTTGTCAAGTATAAAATTGCATTTTTTGCCTAAATAGGCAAAAAATAATTAGGCAGGCGGTAGCCTGCCTAAGCGAAAAAGCAACTATACATGATTTCCGTCTTCTAAAATATCAGAATAAACGATATTATAGCCAAAACTTGAATTCTTATTTTGGGCAAACAGTGTTACTGCTTTTAGAGTTTCGGTATTACAATCGTGGGTATTTACCGAAACCTCTGTTGTAACAAGATAAGTTCCGTCTTCATTAAGTGTACTTGAAATTATTTTATGCTTATAAACCGTATATCCTTTTGGTATTACAAAAATATATCCCTGTTTTTGCGGAAATTCTGTATTAAAAAGCGAAGTATCAATGCCCTCAATACCGTACATATCTTTAACGTAACCGCAAACAATGTTTTCTTCTATATATTCCGGTTTGCATTTTTGTTGGCTTACTATTGCCAGAACGGAGTTATTAACGATTTTTTCCACATCATCAAAATCTTCGTTATATACAAAATTGTGATTGAGCATATTTAAAAAGCGTGTATTGCGGACTTTTTCTTCTTTTAAAGTGCCTTTTGAGTTGGCAGTGACGGGGGTAATTACAGAAGTAAGCATAATAATCATACATAAAAGTAAAGATACTGCGAAAAATCTTTTTTTCATACACTCACCTCTTTAAATACTCTATAATAATTATATACAAGATAATTTTGTTTTGCAGAAACAATTTGGTTACAAATGATATCAATTATGTTACCTTTATGGTTAGAATATCCATCATAAATTTACCCTTTTTGTCTAACTTCAACAAATGCCGACATTTTATTACATATATCTAAAATATATTTTTGAACTTTAATAAAAATTAGTTGAAATTCACAAAACAGTGTGATATACTCAAAAGGTAAAACGATGAAACCGTAAAGAGGTGTTTACGGTGAATTCAAAGGAGTGTATCATCTTGAAAGAGTATTCGCAAAATTCAATTTATAACATTGCCATTTTAGGTCATGGAGGCTCGGGAAAAACCACGCTTGCAGATTCTGTTTTGTATTACGGCAAAGCCACCGAGAGGATAGGTAAGACGGCAGATGGTACGTCCGTACTTGATTTTGACGCAGAGGAGAAAAAACGCGGTAATTCCGTTTCAACCTCTGTTTATGCACTTGAAATAGGAGATAAAAAACTAAATATAATCGACGCACCCGGTCAGTTTGACTTTGCCGGAGGCGTATGCGAGGCGATAGCGGCGGCAGACGGTGCGGTTATTGCAATTTCGGGAAAATCAGGGCTTACAGTCGGTGCAAAACAAAGCTATGACCGAGCAAGAGCAAAAAATTTGAGTGTTGCTTTCTTTGTCGGAAAACTTGATTCTTCACACGCACATTTTTACCGTGTAATATCCTCGTTGGTTGCAAATTACGGTGCGGTAATTTGTCCTGTAGTAGTTCCTTACATAGAAGATGAAACGGTAAAATGCTATGTTGATTTAATAGAAAATAAGGCGTATGCTTTTGACGGAATGGTAAAAAAAGAATTCCGTATGCCCGTAAGCACGGAAATTGACCAGATGAGAGATATGTTGCTTGAGGCGGTAGCATCTGCTGACGAAAATCTTATGGAAAAATATTTCGGCGGCGAAGAATTTACAAGGGAAGAACTTATAAACGGTTTAAAAACAGGAATTGAGTCAGGCGACATTTGTCCTGTTTATTGCGGTGTTCAACAGTCAGGTGATGCAATACCGCTGTTTGTTGACAGTATTCTTGAAATTATGCCGTCTGCCGATAAGGGAAAAGTCCGTCTTGATGAAGGTAATGAAATAAACCCCGATGCAAACGGTGAAGACGCATTGTTTGTATTTAAAACGATAGCTGACCCGTTTGTAGGCAAACTTTCATACTTTAAGGTTATTACAGGTAAAATAAAAGGCGACGCTAAACTTAAAAACAACCGAACGGGTGAAGAAGAACGCCTTTCAAAGATTATGTGGTTAAAGGGCGGTAAGCAGGAAGATGCCGACGTAATAACAGCAGGAGATATAGGCTCTGTATCAAAACTCGGCGGTGTTATTACGGGAGATACACTATCACTTAGCGGAAAAATAAAGGTTAAGGATATTGACTTCCCCGCACCTACACTTAAAACCGCAGTATATCCGATTAAAAAGGGTGATGAAGAAAAAATCACCGCAGGTCTTAACAGACTTATGGAGGAAGACAGAACAATAAGTGTTGTAATGGACAACGAAACTCACGAGCAGATACTCTCCACTTTAGGTGAGCAACATATAGACGTTATTATATCACGCTTAAAGTCTAAATTCGGTGCGGAAGTGGAACTTAAAAAGCCGAAGATAGCGTACAGAGAAACTATACGTAAATCTGTAAAGGTACAGGGACGCCATAAAAAGCAGTCGGGCGGACACGGTCAATTTGGTGACGTATGGATAGAGTTTGAGCCTTGTGACAGCGAAGAACTTGTATTTGAGGAAAAAGTTTTCGGCGGTGCAGTACCTAAAAACTTCTTCCCCGCAGTTGAAAAAGGTTTGAGAGACTGTACTGCAAAGGGTGTGCTTGCAGGTTATCCCGTTGTAGGGGTAAAAGCAACCTTGGTAGACGGCTCATATCACCCTGTTGATTCTTCCGAAATGGCATTTAAAACGGCGGCGTCTATTGCGTTTAAAGACGGCATTTCAAGTGCAAATCCCGTACTTATGGAGCCTATTGGAACACTTAAAGTATTAGTACCCGACGAAATGCTCGGCGACGTCATAGGCGATATAAATAAACGCAGAGGCAGAATAATAGGTATGAATCCCGTTGCTAATAAGATGCAGGAAGTAATAGGTGAAGTGCCGATTGCGGAAATGTCGGACTTTTCTACCGCTATGCGTTCGATAACGCAGGGTACTGCAACGTTCAGTATAGAATTTGCAAGATATGAGGACGTACCTGCACAGTTAGCACAAAACATAATAGCCGAAGCAAATAAAGAATAAAACTTAAAATTTAAGCCGTACAGTCTTTTGACTGTACGGCTTTTATCATTCCTTATTAAAATCTTCAAGTATCAGGTCTTTATTCTTTTCAAGTGCCCAAGTTATGTTCCATTCACTGGTAAATATTAAAAGATTATTACCTTTAAAATCTTGTACCCATTTGGTATCCGATGTAAGGTTAAGTGATTTTACGTCAATATCCTTATTTGCTATCCACCGTATATACTGGAACGGCAGGTCGTTTCTTATAACATCTACTTTATACTCGTTTTTAAGCCTGTATTCCAAAACCTCAAACTGCAAAACACCTACAACGCCGACTATAACTCTTTCCATACCGGTGTTAGGCTCATGGAATATCTGTATAGCACCCTCTTGTGCTATCTGTTCAACACCTTTTACAAACTGCTTTCTTTTAAGACTGTCTATCTGCTCAATCATAGCAAAATGCTCAGGTGCAAAGGTAGGAATACCCTCAAATTCCACTTTGTTTTTAATATCGCATACGGTATCGCCTATAGAGAAAATACCGGGGTCAAATACGCCGATTATGTCACCTGCGTAGGCTTCGTTTATTATTTGCCTGTCCTGAGCCATAAGTTGTTGCGGTTGCGAAAGACGAAGCGATTTTCCGCCCTGAACATGGTAGTATTCCTTATCACGCTCAAATTTTCCCGAACAGATACGCATAAAGGTCATACGGTCGCGGTGTGCCTTATTCATATTCGCTTGTATTTTGAATACAAATGCTGAAAAGTTTTCACCTGATGGATCTACTTCGCCCTCTTTTGTGTTCCTTGATATGGGGGGTGTTGTCATCTTTAAAAAGTTTTCAAGAAACGGCTCAACACCGAAATTTGTAAGTGCAGAGCCAAAGAAAACAGGGGTAAGTTCGCCCTTACGCACCTTTTCAATGTCAAAATCAAAACTTGCACCGTCAAGCAGTTCTATCTGGTCTACAAGTTCTGCTCTTTGATATTCGCCTATAAGTTCGTCAAGTTTATCTGTATCTGTTATATCACACTCGATAGCACTCAGTCTTTCCTGACCTCTATGGTGTTCATTAAACGTCATAATCTGACGGCGGTCTCTGTCAAATACACCTTTAAAACTCACACCGCACCCGATAGGCCAATTTATCGGATAAGTGCCTATACCGAATTCTTTTTCAAGTTCGTCAAGGAGTTCAAACGGGTCTCGTGCTTCACGGTCGAGTTTATTTATAAAGGTAAATATCGGTATATGACGCATAGCGGTTACTTTAAATAATTTACGCGTTTGCGGTTCAATACCTTTTGCCGCATCTATTACCATTACAACACTGTCTGCCGCCATAAGTGTACGGTAGGTGTCCTCCGAAAAGTCCTGATGTCCGGGGGTATCGAGAATATTTATACAATACCCGTCATATTCAAACTGCATTACCGAAGAAGTAATCGAGATACCTCTTTGCTTTTCAAGGTCCATCCAGTCCGATACGGCGTGTTTTGCAGTTGCTTTTCCCTTTACCGAGCCTGCGGTTTGTATGGCACCTCCGTAAAGTAATAACTTTTCGGTAAGTGTGGTTTTACCCGCATCAGGGTGGGAGATAATGGCAAAGGTTCTTCGCCTGTTTATTTCATCTTTCAAAGACAATGTTTTCTACCCCTCTAAATTCATATAACCACAAAATTTTACCATAAAAATAATATTATATCAAGTAGAAACCCGATATTTTTAAAAACTTCTGCCTGAGCCTCCGCCACCGAAACTGCCTCCGCCGCCGCTGAAACCGCCTGTACCGCCAAAGCCTCCGCCACGAAATCCGCCGAAACCTCCGGGGCCTCCGAAAAAGAAGAAACCGCCTCTGCCGAAAATTCTGAAAACAACTATAAGAATTATAATAAGCATAAGGATATTTATAACAGACGGTCTTTTTTCGTTTTTGCTTTCGGGAAGTTGGTCTGCGGGGGTATAACCTTCTTCGGGTTCAATATTATATTCAATATAAACTTCATTAACAACCGCCTTGTAAACCGACAACAAACCCTGTGAAAAATCATCTTTTGATAAATAGGGAATAGCGTAAGTGTCTAACAGGCGACCTGTTTTACTGTCGGGCAAAGCACCCTCAAGACCGTAACCTACTGCAATATAAATATCTCTGTCATCGCTTGCAAGAAGTATCAAAACACCGTTGTTTTCTTTACTGTCACCGATACCCCATTTTCTGCCGAGTTCCAATGCATATTCGGATGTTTCTTTACCGTTTGTTGTTTTAACTGTTGTGGCTACTACCTGTGCACCCGTTTTTTCATAAAGTGCGACACCGTAAGAATATATTTCGTCTTCATCTGCTTTGTCTAAAACGTCCGAAAAATCATTTACAAAAAATCTGTCTGTTGCTTTTGGATAACTTGCGGTTTTTACGCTTTCTTTATTGCAAGACGACGAAAATATACTGATTGCAATTATCAGTATAATAAGGACGGAAGTTATAAGTGCCGCAAAGGAAAAATTACCCTTTGTTTTTTGCATCAGTCAAACGAAACCTCCGGTACAGACGAACTTGAACTGTCCGCCTCAAAGTAGTCTGCCTTATCGAAACCGAAAATTCCTGCTATAATGCTGTTTGGAAAACGTCTTACAGATACGTTATATGATTTTGCAGAGTTGTTGTAATCTCTTCTTGCGGTGGCAATACGGTTTTCTGTACCTGCAAGTTCGTCTTGCAAAGCCCTGTACTGCTCGTTTGCTTTAAGTTCGGGATATGCTTCGGTTACGGCGTTTACCCATACGGATATTGCACCGTCAAGTTGACTTGCCGCTCTTTGCTGTTCTGATACGGTAGACGCATTTTGTACCGCACTTCGAGCCTGTGTTACTGCCGTATAGGTTTCCTGTTCGTAATTAGAGTAGCCTTTTACTGTTGATACAAAGTTTGGTATTAAATCGGCACGGCGTTGCAGTTGAGTTGATATGCTTGAACGTGCATCTTCTACTGCCTCACTCTTTTCAACAAGACCGTTATAACCTGATACTATCGCTAATATCAAAATGATTATTACTGCGATTATTGCTACGATTATTATTGTACTTTTCTTTTTCATAATTTTTTACCTCACTGTTTAATTTATTTTTGCTCATCAAGAGTAAGTGAAAAACTTTCCATAAATTCATCAAGGAAAACTTCCGCTTCGGGGAGATTTAATTTGTGTATGGAATTTCTTATGGACTTTTCCGCATCTACAAATTCCCTGTTACCCATATTACGCTCCTCAATGCATTTTGCCAGAGCCGAGAGTTTATCTGCCGCCTTAATGATTTTTTTTATGTCTTGGTCTACGTTATAAAGTGGTCTAAACTCATCACGCAAATCTTCGGGCAACAAAGAAATCAACTGTTCGTCGGCAATACCCTCTATCTGTTTATATGCATTTCTGATTTCACGGTTATAATATTTTATAGGCGTAGGTAAATCCCCTGTTATTATTTCCGCAGTATCGTGAAACATTGCGGCACAGGCAACAAAATTTGCGTCAATATTCCCGCTGAAACGTTTATTTCTTATTACTGCAAGTGCGTGGGCAAAATATGCCACTTCAAGACTATGCTCACTCAAATTTTCATTTCGGGTGTTTCGCATAAGTCCCCAACGTTTAATGTTTTTCATTCTTGAAAGCATTGCATAGAAATGACTTGTCATTATTTATCACATCCTATTGAATATTATAACATTTTTTGGTATAATATCAATATATTTATTTTTCAAAAAGGGGGACTGTCGCAATATGACTTTTTCTTACGGTAAACTTACAACTCTAAGACCGCAAAAAGAGAAAAAAATGCTTACTTTTTTTACCGCTCTTATTGTTGCGGCAACCTTTTTTGTACCGTATATGATTTTAAGCAAAGGCTATTTTATTTTTTACGGTGATTTTAACGTCCAGCAAATACCTTTTTACCAAATGTGCCATAAAGCCATAAAGACGGGCAATATTTTTTGGAATTGGAATACCGACCTCGGTGCAAATTTTGTAGGTTCATACGCTTTTTATCTTTTGGGAAGTCCGTTTTTTTGGATAACGCTTCTTTTCCCCAACAGTTTTGTACCATATCTTATGGGACCGCTTTTAATACTCAAGTTTGCGTTCGCGGCACTTACGGGATACCTTTATATAAGGCGTTTTACGAGAACTTCCGATGCGGCATATTTGGGCGGTCTTCTTTATGCATTTTCGGGTTTTTCGGTTTATAATATATTCTTTAATCATTTTCACGAGGCTATAATATGTCTGCCATTATTATTGCTCGCAATGGAACTTTTAATTACCGAAAACAGGCGGGGTGTTTTTGCCATTGCCGTATGCATATCGGCACTTGTGAATTACTTTTTCTTTTTCGGAATGGTAGTTTTTGCAATAATCTACTTCTTTGTCCGTCTGTTTTCAGGGGCAATTAAGGTGCGTTTTGCAAGATTTATTGTGCTTATATTTGAAGCAGTTTTAGGCGTAGGAATGGCATCAATACTTTTAATACCGTCTTATATGGCAATAATAGGTAACTCACGCATTTCAAATATTTTACTCGGTTGGAACGCCATTACCTACGGCAAAGAACAGATTTATCTTAATATTATACAGTGCTTTTTCTTCCCGCCCGACCTGCCTGCAAGACCGGTGTTTTTCCCGAATGCAAATGTCAAGTGGTCATCACTTGGTGGGTGGTTGCCACTCTTTGGTATGACGGGAGTTTTTACGTGGTTTATAACCAAAGGTAAAACTTGGCTTAAAAGACTGCTCGGTATATGTATATTTATGGCTTTGGTTCCCATACTCAACAGTGCCTTTTACGCATTTAATACCGCATATTACGCACGTTGGTTTTATATGCCGATACTTATGATGTGTCTTGCAACTGCGATACTTTCGGAAGATAGCAGTGTGAATTGGAGTTCCGGCTTTAAATGGGCAACGGGAGTTACACTTGCCTTTATAGTTACTATCGGACTGTTTCCTCAAAAAAACAGTGACGGCAAGATTATTTTCGGACTTTACACTCAGGATAAAGAACCTACGTATATTGTAAGATTTTGGCTTGCGTCACTAATAGCAATAATATCTTTAATTTTAATGTTCATACTCCTTGAAATGAGAAAAAACAACCGCAAGTCATTTATAAGAGGCTCTATTATATGTGTTTGTGCAATATCGGTTATATATGCAAACGTATTTGTCGCTATGGGGCGTTCTAATTCGTACGATATTAAGGACGTAATGATAGATAAACTTATAGAGGGCAGTGTCAAACTTGACGATAATGAGAATTACAGGATAGATACATTTGACTGTGTTGACAATACAGGACTGTTTTTGGGACTGCCGAGCATAAATGCCTTTCATTCTATTGTTCCTGCAAGCGTTACGGAGTTTTATGAGTATATCGGTGAAGAACGCTCTGTCGCAAGCAGACCTTCAGAGGACATCCCTGCAATCAGACCGCTTCTCTCGGTAAAATACCTGCTTAACAGTTCCTATGGGGATAGTTTTATTGATGAAAACGGTTATACAAAAATGCCCGATTATAAGTATTTAAAGACATCGGGCGGGTATTATATATATGAAAACGAAAACTATATACCGTATGGCTTTTCGTATGATTATTATATGAGCAAAGATTTTTGTGACGGTTACAGTAGCGAATCACGTACAAGACTTATGTTAAAAGCAATGCTTTTAAGTGATAAGCAAATAAAGAAGTATTCCGATTATATGACCGATATTGAAACTATAAGGGATATAGGTGTATTAGAGGACGGGGAACATTTAACACTTAGTTTAAGTGACGAACAGATGAAAGCCGACTGTTCACTACTTGCAAAAACGTCTGCTGATAATTTTAATATTGATAATAACGGTTTTACTCTAAATGTTAAAAGGAATAAAAAATCATTGGTGTTTATATCCGTTCCCTATGATGAGGGCTTTACTGCTACGGTAAACGGCAGGAAAGCAGAAATTGAAAAGGTAAATGTCGGTTTTATGGCTGTAGCGGTAGATAAGGGTGAAAGCGAAATAAGGTTTAATTACACAACACCCGGACTTGATACAGGCATTAAGACTACATTAGTTTCGCTTACGCTTTTCCTTATATATTTCCTTGCGTCTGCGGTTTATTTAAAAGACAGACCTGACAATACAAAATACCCTGAGGGTGATAAATTGCTTGCAGATTGGCACAAGCAGGATATCTCCGATTTGGCATTAGAGAATACAGAATATTTAGATTACGACAGGCAAAGTATACTTGATGACCTGCCTGATTTTATGGAAAGTAACGGCGAAAACAATGATTTTGGCGGTGGCTTTAAAATAGACACTTCAAAGTTTGATGATGATTAAATTTTGTTGACTTATTAACTTATGTATGTTATCATAAAATAAAGAAATTAAGGGAGCTTGATGAAACTCAGGCTGAGAGGAAGTCCGCCTTTGTGCTATGACTTTGACCTGTAACCTGATGCGGATAATGCCGCCGTAGGAAAATACGGAGTAATTAAAAAGCCACAGGTTATAAAATCTGTGGCTTTATTGTTTTATAAGGAGTAAAAATATGGAAAGAAAAAACGGGAAGTCTATATACACTATTGCCGAATGTGCCGTACTGATAGCATTATCTATATCGGTTTCGTTTTTTGAAATAAAGGTGGGAGCACTTGGCGGTTCTGTTGATTTTGTTATGATACCGCTTTTTATCATCTGCTACCGAAACGGTGTAAAGTACGGAATGCTGAGTTGCTTTACATTCGGTCTGCTTTATTGTTTGGTAGGCGGTAAGTTCGGTTACGGACTGCCGAGCGTTCTGCTTGATTATATACTTGCATACACCGTATGCGGTGTTGCAGGCTTCTTTAAAGGAAAAAGTGCGTTTATAGAAGTTTCGGTGCTTTTAGGTTGTATTTGCCGTTTTGTTATTCATTTTATCAGCGGTGTTACTTTATACGCCATTTCAACTGCAACAGAGGTTGGAGGAATAGTAACTTCAAATGCAGTTTTGTTCTCTTTTATTTATAACGGACTTTATATGTTGCCTAATACAGTAGTGGCAATTGCAGTAATGTCGCTTTTCAGAATTCCTCTTACAAAACTTCAAAACAAAATATAAAAAATTGCGGGTCTTAATTAAGACTCGCATTTTTTTATATAGAATACTTTTTATCGTATTCTTTAAATTTATCTTCAAATGAACCCCGTGAGTTAAACTTGATATTCTTTAGATAGCGGTGCATATCAAGTGTTGTATCATTACGTTGCATAGTGTAAACGGCTATATTTGAACAGTGGTCCGATACACGCTCAAAGTTTGTAAGAAGGTCTGAAAATACAAAACCTAACTGTATGGTACAGTTACCGTTTTGCAGTCTTTCAATATGTCTTGCTCTTAATTCATCCTTTAATTTGTCTATTACCTGTTCGAGCGGTTCTACCTTTGACGCTAATTCTAAATCATCTGAAACAAAAGAATCAACCGTAATATTAAGTATTTCAATTAACGCGTTAATTATAACCGTCAGTTCAGACTTTGCATCTTTTGAGAACACTATATCTTTATCGCGTATTTCCTGAGCTGCATCGCGTATATTCAGTGCGTGGTCGCCTATTCGCTCGAAATCGCCTATTCCGTGCAAAAGACGTCCTACCGTATGCGAATCGGTTTCACTGAGTTCGGTACTGCTTATCTTTACAAGGTATGTGCCTAACTTGTCCTCATATTTGTCTATAATATTTTCGGTTTCACGCACGCTGTTTGAAATTTCATCGTCAAATTTGTCTATAAGCGATATTGAATTTAGTAGAGATTTTCTTGCAAGTTCCGCCATTTCCACTGTAAGACGGCGACATTCGGGTATTGCAAAGGTCGGGTTGTAAAACAGACGCTCGTCCAAAAATACCGTATGGGTTTTATCGTCGCTTTTGCGTATAGTTTTTTCACAAAGACGCAACAACGGTTTTTTAAACGGAATAAACGCAATAGTATTTGCTATATTAAACAACGAATGTACCGTAGCAACACCGATTATTCCTATTGAATGTGACATAAGATTTGGAGATATTGCCATTACGGCATACATAAGAATAACACAAATTATACCGCCGATTGCATTTGTGTAAATGTGCATTGCAACAACGCGTTTTGCTTCCCTGTTAGTGCCGAAACTTGATATAAGAGCGGTCATACAAGTTCCTACGTTTGCACCTATTACAAGCGGTATTGCTATTTGATAGGTAATAGGGTTATTGGTATGGAGCATTGCAAGAGCAAGAGACTGTACTATTGCAACGGTTGCCGCAGATGATTGAATTACACCTGTAAAAAGTGTTGATGCCAAAAATGCTATCATGGGGCTTGTAAAGGCAGTAAGCAGTTTTTTAAATGAAGGGTCTGTTCTAAACGTTTCCATTGAAGCACTCATCATATCCATACCTGCCATTAAAACGGCAAAACCTATAAGTATAGTGCCTAAATTACGCCTTTTTTCTTTTTGAGAGAGCATTCGCATAATTATACCTGCAAAGGCAAGTATAGGTGCAAAGGTCATAGGTCTTAAAAGTGTGAGAATAAAATTATCACCGCTTATTCCGCCGAGAGTTAATATCCAAGCGGTAAGGGTTGTTCCTACGTGTGAACCCATAATCATACCGAAGGTATCGGCAAAGCCCATTATTCCCGAGTTTACAAGACCAACGAGCATAACCGTCATAGCAGACGATGACTGTATTGCAATGGTAATTCCCGCACCCAAAAAGAAACTTAATACATCATTTTTTGTAACCTTTTTAAGCGTTCTTTCAAGTGCACCGCCTGCCATTTGTTCAAGTCCGCCTGACATTACGTTCATTCCGAATAAAAAGAATGTAAGACCGCCTAAAAGTTCAGCTACCATTATAAGTATTTGTGTTGCTGTCATACTGACCTCCGCAATAATTATATAGTAATATTATTAACTAAAATCTAAAACTTAATTTTCTCACTGATATAATTCTTAAGTTCCGATACAGGTATGCGTATCTGCTCCATAGTGTCCCTGTCACGAACAGTAACACAGTTATCTGTTTCGGAGTCGAAGTCATAGGTTATGCAAAGAGGTGTACCGATTTCGTCCTGCCTGCGGTATCTCTTTCCTATTGAGCCTGCATCGTCAAAATCTATCATAAAGTCCTTTGAAAGTTCGTTCTTTATTTCTATAGCCTTATCTGAGAGTTTTTTTGATAACGGTAAAATTGCCGCTTTAAACGGGGCAAGAGCAGGGTGGAAACGCATAACAACGCGTTTATCGCCTTTTTCGTCGTCTTCCTCGTCATAGGCATTACAAAGGAATGCAAGCGTTACACGGTCTGCACCCAAAGACGGCTCTATAACGTACGGAATGTATTTTTCATTGGTTTCTTGGTCAAAATATTCCATAGGTTCACCTGAATGGTTTGAGTGCTGTGTAAGGTCATAGTCGGTACGGTCGGCAACGCCCCAAAGCTCTCCCCAACCGAACGGGAACATAAACTCAAAGTCGGTAGTTGCTTTTGAATAAAAACAAAGTTCGTCTTTATCGTGGTCACGAAGCCTAAGTGAATTTTCTTCAATACCAAGGTCCAAAAGCCACTTTTTACAAAAACTTCTCCAATAATCAAACCACTCAAGGTCTGTACCCGGTTTACAGAAGAATTCGAGTTCCATCTGTTCAAACTCTCTGATACGGAAGATAAAGTTACCCGGTGTAATTTCGTTTCTGAAAGATTTACCTATCTGTCCTACGCCAAACGGCAATTTTTTGCGTGTTGTACGCTGAATGTTTTTGAAGTTTACAAATATACCCTGTGCGGTTTCGGGACGCAGATACAAAGTAGACGTGCTGTCCTCGGTTACACCCTGAAAAGTTTTAAACATAAGGTTAAACTTTCTTATATCGGTAAAATCGTGTGAACCGCATGACGGACAGGCAATTTTCTTTTCTTTTATATAGTCCATCATTTCTTGGTCGCTCATAGCAGCAGGGTTATCGTTAAGTCCGTTTTCGGCGGCAAAATCTTCAATAAGTTTGTCTGCACGGTGACGGGTTTTACACTGACGGCAGTCCATAAGCGGGTCGGAAAAACCGCCTAAGTGTCCCGATGCTACCCATGTTTCTGAGTTCATAAGTATTGCACTGTCAAGACCTACGTTGTACGGACTTTCCTGTACAAACTTCTTCCACCATGCACGCTTTATATTGTTTTTTAACTCTACTCCCAAAGGACCGTAGTCCCAAGCGTTTGCAAGACCTCCGTAAATTTCACTGCCTGCATATACAAAACCTCTGCCTTTGGCAAGGTTTACTACCAAATCCATAGTTTTTTTACTGTTTTCCATTGTTTTACCCCCGAAAGTTCAAACTTCTACAAATACAATTTTAATAAAATTGTATTAAAATGTCAACACAAAACAACCAAATTTTAAAACCTTGATAATTTTGCTAATAAAACATCAACGCTTGACATATCTTTATGTATAGATTATACTTTATATATCGAGAACAGTTAAGGAGAATAAATATGGATAATAATAAAATACAACTTCATAATATTGATTTTGATGATTTCATAAAGGCTATTGATACCTGCAAGGGTGACGTTTATTTGGAAACAAAAGACGGTGACGTTCTTAATCTCAAATCAAAACTTTGTCAGATGATAGGTCTTAGCACCATACTTTCAAACTGTGAGGTTGCAGAGGCTACGCTTAGATGTGCTAATGCGGAAGACGAAACATTGCTTTTCAGATTTAACCTGTACGGCGAAATGTAAGAATAATTATAGGAGAAATAAAAATGGCAGAAACAAAGTTTTTAAATTATAAAGGTAAACCGCTTGTAAGAAAGAAAAACGAAATTTTTTACGGTGATATGAGCGAAAAAAACGTAGTAAGGTTTATAATCAACTCAACTGCCGATGACAAAGGTATAGAACTTGCAAACGATGTGTCTATACAGCTTATAAGGAATGACAGTGATGAGCCGATAGAAAAGCGTGTAGTAAAAGAAAGCAAAAAAAGTTCGCTTTTTGAGGCACTCGATTTAGGCTTTACATGGCTTGAAAGAGCATTGGCGTAAAGTTTAAGCCTTTTATCAATAGTTTAAACAGAATATTTTAGCGTATACGAGCAGTTGTCTGACGGCAACTGCTCATTTGATAATAAAAAACGGACTGTCAAAAGGTGTACTTTTTGACAGTCCGTTTTCGACCATGATTTTACCATATATTTACAGAAATTGCAAGTATTTTTTTGTTTAATAAGTAACAAATTATATCTTTGTTTTTTGATAACCCACATTTGTCAAAAAGTACACTTTTTGACAATAGTCCTATATAAATTTTAAAGTTCAGGAGATGTGTTAATGAAAAAACAAACATTAAAAAAATCACTTGCACTGCTTATCAGTATTATGCTTATTTTAAGTATAATACCATTTGGCACTTTTACCGTTAGTGCAGAGCAGGACGGAGATTACACATATTCTGTTGAAAACGGCAATGCTACCATTACCGGATATAATGGCAATGGTGGAGATATTACCATACCGTCAACATTAGGTGGTTATCCCGTAACGAATATAAAAAGTAGTGCGTTTTACGGTTGCAGTAACCTTACAAGCCTAACAATACCAAATGGTATTACTAGTATAGGAAGTTATATGTTTTATTGGTGTTATAATCTCAAAAGTGTAACTATACCAAGCAGTGTAACAAGCATAGGGATTAGTGCATTTGAGGGTTGTGCTAATCTTACAAGTATAAATCTACCAAATAGTGTTGTTAGTATTGGCGATTGGGTATTTGAAGATTGTAATAGCCTTTCAAGTATAAATGTTGATACTGATAATGATTACTATAGTTCACTTGATGGGGTTTTATTCGATAAAGATAAAACCAACCTAATTCGTTGCCCTGCAGCAAAATCAGGTGACTATATTATACCAAACGGTGTTATAAATATAGGTAATTATGCATTTTCAAATTGTAGCGGTCTTAAAAATATCACCATGCCAAATGGCATTGTCAACATAGAACGAGATGCATTTATAAATTGTAACAACCTTATAAGTATCAATATACCAAACAGTGTCACAAACATAGAAAATTATGCGTTTGCTAGTTGTAGTAGTCTTACTAGTGTGACACTAGGAAGCAGTGTAACAAGTATAGGATATCGTACATTTGGAAGTTGTAGTAGCCTTACAAGTATAATCATACCAAACAGCGTTACAAGCATAGACAATAGGGCGTTTAACTGTTGCGCCGGACTTACAAACATAAACGTTGATGAAAAAAATATAAATTATTCTTCACTTGACGGTATCTTGTTTAATAAAGACAAAACTAAACTTATTTGTTTCCCCGGTGGCAAACCTGATGTCTATACCATACCTGACAGTGTAACAAGCATAGACAGTTATGCGTTTTACGAGTGCACTGGACTTACAAGCATAAACTTAGGGAACGGCGTAACAAGCATAGGCAATGATGCGTTTGGATTTTGCACCGGACTTATAAGTGTAAATATAGGAAGTAGCGTAACAAGCATAGGAAGTTTTGCGTTTTCTGGTTGTGAAAATCTTACAATCTATTGCCACGAAAATAGTTATGCTATGAATTATGCCATTGAAAACGATATAAAATATGCATTTATGGTAATCGGTGATCCGTCAGGGGACGGGGTTGTTGATGCAGATGATTTAACATATTTCCGCAAGGCGTTGCTTTCGGGTGAAAAAAGTTTCGATGAAAGGCTTGACGTTACGGGGGACGGTAAATTTGACCTTACAGACCTTGTAAGGCTTAAAAAACATCTTGCAAACAATAACATTCCGCTTGGGAAAATCGGATAAATACAGTACGGGAGGGCTTTCACGCCCTCCCGTATTTTATACATCTTTAGTTTTTAAGACTCTGCATAGGAGCGGGAATTCTTCCGCCCCTGTTTATAAATTTTGCAGGACTTTTATCAAGATTTAACGGCATTACGGGGCCTTCGCCCAAAAGTCCGCCGAAATTAAGTTCTTCGCCCTGCTTTCTGCCTATTGCGGGGATAACCCTTACGGCGGTAGTCTTTGAGTTTACCATTCCGATTGCCGCTTCGTCTGCAATGATAGCGGAAATGGTTTCACACGGCGTATCACCCGGTATTACTATCATATCAAGACCTACCGAGCATACGGCGGTCATAGCCTCTAATTTTTCAATTTTGAGGTCACCGTTTCTTGCCGCCTCAATCATACCTGCGTCCTCTGATACGGGAATGAATGCTCCCGAAAGTCCGCCTACCGAGGACGACGCCATTACACCGCCTTTTTTAACTGCATCATTAAGCAGTGCCAATGCGGCGGTAGTGCCGTGCGTTCCGCAACTCTCAAGTCCCATTTCTTCAAGAATTCTTGCAACCGAATCACCTACCGCAGGTGTCGGTGCTAACGATAAATCAACTATTCCGAAAGGAACGCCTAATCTCTTTGAGGCTTCTGTACCTACAAGCTGTCCCATTCGTGTTATCTTAAATGCGGTACGCTTTATAACCTCTGCTACGTCACCGAGGTCGCCGTCAGGACAGCGTTTAAGTGCAGAATGTACAACCCCCGGTCCTGAAACACCGACGTGTATAACGCAGTCAGGCTCGCCCGTACCGTGAAACGCACCCGCCATAAAAGGGTTATCCTCAGGAGCGTTACAGAAAACTACTAATTTTGCAGGGCCTATGCAGTTTTTATCTTTTGTAAGTGCGGCAGACTGCCGTATTATTTGCCCCATCAATTTTACTGCGTCCATATTTATTCCTGATTTTGTTGAGCCAATATTTACCGACGAGCAAATGTTGTTTGTAATACTAAGTGCTTCGGGAATGGAACGTATGAGATTTTCGTCACCTGCCGAAAAGCCCTTATGCACAAGAGCGGAATATCCGCCTATGAAGTTTACACCCGTAGCATCTGCCGCTTTTTGCAACGCTTTTGCATACTTTACGGGGTCTCCGCCCGATGCCGCCGCAAGCATAGCTATAGGGGTTACCGATATACGTTTATTTATTATCGGTATACCGTATTCTTTTTCAATATCACAGCCCACCTTGACAAGGTTTCCTGCAAGGCGGGTTATTTTTTCGTAAATTTTATCGCAACTTTTATTTATATCGGAATCTGCACAGTCAAGCAGGGAGATACCCATTGTTACGGTTCTTATATCAAGGTTTTCGTGACTTATCATAGTCACGGTTTCCATTATATCGTTAATGTTTATCAAGTAAACTTCCTCCAAATATTAAATGCGGTGCATTGAATTGAAAATATCCTCGTGCATAACGCGTATGTCAAGACCGAGATTTGTGCCTAATTGCTTCATTTCGTCGGAAAAATCACTGAAAGAACAGGAAAGTTCTGAAATTTCGGTAAGCATTACCATAACCAAAATATCTTGCAGTACCGACTGCGTAATATCAACAATATTTACGTTGTATTTTGAACATACGGCACTAACCTTTGAAATAATGCCTACGGTATCTTTACCGATTACGGAAATTATAGTTTTCATATTTGTTTTTCCTCCGATTTTTCATAAATTGACTGTAATATATTTTTCATTACCCTTACTATCATACCGCAGGTTGCCGCCGCCGCACCGACTATGTAAAACGGCATATAAAACACACCGGCTATAAGAAGAATAACCGAGGCACAAAAGCAACAAATTGATATGCGGTTTAGCATTTTTACGTTTTGTGCAGTAATAATAGTATCTTTAAGTATGTTTTTAAGCAGTTTTATTACCGACACCAACGCTACCGCTGCAAACGGAACGCAGGGGTAACAGGTGAGCATAACAGTAGCACCTAAATCCTGCGGTCTGTGTTTGGTTTCAACATACCATGTAACGAGTGTAGGCAGGAAGATAACTGCAACAATCAGTAAAACTGCGAAAATATATGTAATAATCAAAGTAAGTTTAGCAGAACGCTTATAATCACGCATATAAAAACCTCCTTAAAAGCAAAACACATTATACTACATTTTTCTTTAATTTGCAATAGTCGGTGAATGTCGCAAATAAAAATAGTATTCTTTATGCGACGGGAGGGAAAACCGGTATGGCAGAAAATAAAAAAATATTTGCGTCTGCACTTAAAAAACTGCTTAATGAAAAACTGTCCGAAGCGGAAGAGCAGTCCCTTAAGGACGAGGGGTTCAGTATTAAAAACCCGACAAGAAAGGTCGCAGTTATGGCAGCACTCTACAAGAAAGCAGTTTCCGGCGACCTTTCCGCCATTAAGGAACTGTGCAGTATCTTAAATGAGGATACTGTGGCAGTTTCGGGCGGGGAGGTAACCATAATTGACGACATCTGAAATAAGGGTATCGGCGGCTGTCGGCAAAGGATACGACGAATTTTGGAACTGTGAAAAACGGTACAGGGTACTAAAGGGCGGTAAAGCGTCTAAAAAAAGTACCACTACTGCACTTAATTTTATATTCCGAATTATGAAGTATAGGAACAGCAATTTATTAGTTGTCCGTCAGGTTATGAACACCCACCGCGACAGTACGTTTGCCCAACTCAAATGGGCACAAAGCAAACTCGGGGTATCCAACCTTTGGCGAAATACCGTGTCTCCCCTTGAAATGGTATACAAGCCAACAGGTCAAAGAATACTTTTCAGAGGTTTTGACGACGTACTGAAACTCGCTTCCACCACCGTACCTTGCGGGTATCTTAATTTTGTTTGGATAGAGGAGGCATTCGAGCTTCCGAGCGAGGCAGATTTTGATAAACTTGACTTATCGGTGCCGAGAGGAAATCTGCCACCTGATCTGTTTAAACAAACCACGCTTACCTTTAACCCTTGGAGTGGCTCACACTGGCTAAAAAAACGTTTTTTCGATACCGAATTACCGGACACCGCAACCTTTTCAACTAATTATCTTATAAACGAGTTTTTAGATGAAACCGATAAAGCGGTATTTGAAAGAATGAAGAAATCAAACCGCAGAAAGTATGAGGTCGCAGGTCTTGGAAATTGGGGTATAGCGGAAGGGCTGGTATTTGAAAATTGGAGTGTAGATACTATTACTATTCCAAAGCAAGAGGAGTATCAGTGGAAGAATTTTTTCGGTCTTGATTACGGCTACACAAACGACCCTACGGCTTTTATCGCGTTCAAGGTAAATCCGATAAAACGAAAGGTCTACATATTTGACGAGTTTTATCAAAAACGTATGCTTAACTGCGATATTGCAAGGGAAATTAGGAGACGGGGTTATTCAAAGGAACGGATACGGGCTGACTGTGCAGAGCCTAAGTCTAACGATGACCTTAAAAGACTCGGCATATCGAGAATAACGCCCTCGGTAAAAGGGCGTGACAGTATTCTTAACGGAATAGCGAAGATATGCGAGTATGAAATAGTAGTAAACCCTAAGTGTATAAACACCGTAAGAGAGTTATCTACATACGTTTATGATGAACGTGTAAAGGAAAACGGTATGCCGATACCAAAGGACTGTGACAACCACCTATGCGATGCATTAAGGTATGCTTTTGAGGACGTAAAGTTTTTCCGTCCTGACAGCAGTGAGCAGTTAAAAAAAGACACCCTTACCGCGGGTATAAGCGGTAAAGATTTCAACGGAGGTTGGGATATATGAATATTTTGGTTATATTGCTTGCAGGAGTTATAGCGTTTCTTATTGGGATAATAGCAGGTCTTACCGATAAAAAAGGCAGAAAATCATTTGTCCCTGAAAGAGGGGTAGGCCTTAACAGTATGAGTAAAGAGTACCATAACTTTTTAAACTATGACGGTACCGAGCAGGCATAATCGGAGGAAAAACAATGGAAGATGAAAAAAAGCAGATTAACGCGGAAAACACAGAAACTGCCGATAATACAGACTGTGACGGAGAAACAAAGGAATACACTTCGAAACAGATGTCGGATCTTAAAGAAAAAAGTACCAAGTATGACATAATAAGCGGTGATTTTGAACGGTTAAAACTAATAGCACAAAACAAAGGGTGCGATGTAGGTACTCTTATTAAGAGCCTTGAAGACGAACAGGAAAACTTGAGAAAAGATGAACTTCTTAGAAAGTGTTCGGGTGATAAAGCACTCGTAGAGCATATTATGCAACTTGAAAAGGCAAGTGACGATACTGACCTTAATTTCAAGGAACTTAAAGAGCAGTTTCCCGATATAAACGATATATCGCAACTTCCCAAAGAAGTTATTTCCGCGTCAAACGAGAGAGGTAGTGCTTTGTTAGACGAGTATCTGCGTTATCTCCGCAAAAAAGAACTTGCAAGAGAAAAAGCCGATTTAAGCAGTACGCTTGCACAGAATTCGGCAGTAGGTTCTCAGGCAAATTCGCAAATGTCGGGGTATGACCCCGCAAAAACAGAATTTATAAAAGGTATTTGGGGCAAATAGCCTCGAAAAAATTTAAGGAGAGAAAAAATATGCCTATCAATTCATTAGAAAACGCGTCAAAATATTCGGACGAACTCGATAAAGTTTTTGAACAGAAGAGTGCTACCGGATTTTTTGCAGACAACACACTTGCAACAAAATTTGTAGGTGCAAAAACAGTAATAATTCCCGATGTAGATTTCCAAGGTCTTGCAGACTATGATAGGGATACGGGATTTTCAAGGGGTGCAATAACGGTAAGCAACACCTCTTACACCATGGCTATGGACCGTGCACGTTCACTTCAAATCGACAGAGAAGATATGGACGAAACGGGTATAGCAAACCTTGCAGGTAAAATTTTAGGTGAGTATGTTCGTACAAAGGTTGTTCCCGAGTGTGACGCATACGTTATTTCAAAACTTGCAGGTCTTGCGGCTACACGCTCGAATTTAATTAACGGCAATGTAGCAAAACCGTTTGAGGCTTTGTGTGACCTCATTACCGAGGTACAAAGCAAGGTAGGTTACGACGAGGAATTGGTTGCATTTGTAGACAGTGCTATGTATGCAACACTTCAAAACTCTAACGAGATTTCCCGTATGATAACCGTATCCGATTTCAAACAGGGTGAGATAACGCTTAAGGTTAAGTCCATTAACGGCGTGGCAATCATACCCGTTGTATCAGAGAGAATGAAGACAAGTTACACCTTCAACAACACCACCGCAGGCGGTTTCACACCTGGGGCTAATGCAAGAGAGGTTTATATGCTTGTATGTCCGAAGAGCGGTGCTCATCTTGTTAAAAAGACAGAGCAGATGAGAATTTTCACACCCGAACAGAACATTGATGCAGATGCATACAAGTTCGATTACCGCATCTACTACGATGTATTTGTAGAAAAGAGCGGTCTTGACAGTGTTTGGGCTTGGATTTCTCCGGTTGTCACCATTTCGGCACAGCCGTCTAACAAGTCTGTAACCGCCGGAAGCATCTCCGGTTCTCTTTCGGTAACCGCTTCCTGTTCCGGTTCTACACTTACATATCAGTGGTATGCCTGTGAAGATGCAAACGGTACGGGTGCTGTTAAGGTGGCAGGTGAAACATCCTCCTCTATGACCATTCCTACCGACCTTACCGCAGGTACATCCTACTCTTTCGCTCAGAGTATACTTGACGGAATTGCAAGGCCCGACTCACGCGTTGCAAAGGTTACGGTAAGTTAAACTTTTCTTTAAACTATTGTCGAAGCGGCGGCGTTTTTCGCCGCCGCTTTGCTAACGGAGGGAGAATTTATGAATTTAGAACCTAAAAGTATATATAAAGAATATACAGATGCAGTAAGCCTTAAAAGTTCAATCGGAAATAGGGGCATATACGAGCAAAGCCGTATAAACGAGCGATTTTATGTAGGTGACCAATGGTACGGTGCAAAGTGCGGAAACGACCGACCGCTTGTAAGGCACAACATAATTAAACGTATAGGCGACTACAAAATGTCACAGATACTTTCGTCACCCGTAAGCGTTAAATACAGTGCCGACGGTATACCCGATACCCATAAAACGTCGCAAAAGGCAACAAATACAAAAAAGCAGATAGCGAATAATCCTAAATTCCGTTTTAAGGACAGCGTTGATTGTAACGAAATAAACACCGTAACATCGGCTCTTTCCGACTACCGTAATGTAACAGCACGGCGTGTTGATTTTCCGTATCTTTGTGAAAAGGCACTCAGAAAGGCGTATGTAAGCGGAAGTGCGGTTATATACACATATTGGGACGGCGATATAAATACAGGTCTTTACGCCGATGGCTCTGACAGTACACCCATAAAAGGCGATATAAACTGCGAGGTACTTGATATTGAAAATGTTTATTTCGGTGATGCGTCACTTGAGGATGTACAGACACAACCGTTTATAATTATTTCAAGTCTACAGCCTGTAGAGGCGGTAAAGCGGGAGGCACAATTGTTTGGTGCCGATGAATACGAACTGTCACTTATAGGCGACGGTGATGAAAACGGAAAAATATTAGTTCTTACCAAACTTTATAAGGAATATAAAATAAATGGTGAGTATACCGTTAAATGTCTTAAAACAACCGAAAAAGCCTTTATAAGGAAACCGTATGATACACGGCTTAGAATGTATCCTTTGGCACTTTTCAGTTGGGATGAGCGTTCACACAGAATTTACGGAGAAAGTGAAATAACCTATTTAATACCCAACCAAATTGCAATAAACCGTATGATTACCGCAAGTGTTTGGGCGTCTATGACGATGGGAATGCCCTTGATGGTTGTAAACGGCGATACCGTTGCAGACGATATTACCAATGACCCCGGACAGATAATAAAAATATTCGGTTCTAACGAAGATGTTGCAGGTGCGGTAAAGTATGTAACACCGCCCGATTTTTGTGACGGTATTAATCAGAATATAAACGGTCTTATAGAAAACACCCTTGAACAAAGCGGGGCAAACGAGGCGGCTTTGGGTGATGCGTTACCAAACAATGCAGCCGCGATAAATGCACTGCAAAATGCGGCGATTTTGCCTTTGGCACTTGTAAAAAACCGTTTTTACGGGTTTATCGGTGAGGTATCACGTATTTGGGCAGACTTTTGGATAACACAGTACGGTGAGAGAAAGATAAAAATTGAGGATGAAAACGGGGTATGGTATATGCCGTTTGACACGTCGAGATATAAAAATCTTTATCTTACCGTAAAGGTGGACGTAAGTACAAATTCGTTGTCTTCAAATCCGCAAACACTTGAAATACTTACCGAACTTTATGAAAAGGGAATAATAAATAAGCGTCAGTTTTTAAAACGTATACCCGACGGTACAGTACCTGATATACGCGGACTTTTAAGCGAACTTAACGAGGACGGTGAAACAGAAGATGACGGGATATGATATTTATAAAAAAGCAATGTTGCTTTTAGGGTACACCGATGATAAAGGCGAGCCACAGGATAACGGCAGAATGTATGCAAGGGCTTTAAATGCAATAAATCAAATAGGTGACGATTTATGCTGTATGCCGCCTTTGTCGGGCTTGTTTAAGCCCGTAAGGATACCGAAAAAGGCTTTGGACGCCATTGCCTACGGTGTCGGAATGTTGCTGTCTTTCAGTGACGGCAACAGTGAAAAAAACAGCGTTTTAAGTGAAATATACAATGCCAAAAGAGCTATTGCAAAGGCATCTGTTTCGTCTGTAAAGGACGTTTTGCCGAACACAGTGGAGGTGTAGTAAATGAGATATTCGGCACTGAAAACCGTAAAAAGCAACCGCTATGAAGTGCCGTCATTAAACGGCGGAATTGATACTTCAAGATATGGGGAATTAATAGATGATAACTGTTTTTCGGAGTGTAAAAACATATGGAATAAAAACGGAGTACTGACAAACCGACCGGGGCTATTGCCTAATGAGGAAGGCATAATAAGTATTGATGAAGTGTTGTATAACGATTTTTTACACGGCTTTGAAGTTACCGATACCCTGTTGTACGTTGACGGCGAGCCTAAGAAAATAGGTTACTGTGTTGAGGGTGACGGGGATAGTTATGAACGCTTCAGACCGTATTTTGTAAATGCAGACGGTTCTTTGACCGAAATGGGTTATATTGAGTTTTACAGGGTGTCTTACCAGACATTCAACAGGTTTGAAAGAGTGTTTTTTGCGGTTGCCGATGCAACTACAGGCTCGGGTATATATGCTTTTTTAACAAGGTGCAACAGGGAAAACTCACAATGTGCATATACTTACGATATTTACGAAGCATCTTCCGATTACAGCAGTTGGCAGAAAATGGACGAGAGTAATTTTTATATACCCACCGTATATATGAACGGCAGAGGAAACAGTTTCAGAATAGACACCGAAGACCCGACAACGTATATGGAAGAGCCCAAAGAACTTGAAGCTTTTAATATGCTTACGGGTAAATTTAAAGCGTATTATACAACCGACGGATGGTCATCGGTTTTCGACCTGCCTTTTAACAGCCTTGATTCGGAGAGTATACGGTGCAGAATATACAGCACCGCACAAACATACAGCGATTTTATGGTTGATGCGTATTCCGATACCGCAACCGCTACCGTACTCAGCTATTCGGTAACGCTCAAAGTGGACAGGAGTTTAGGGCGTTTTTCTTTCTTTTATAACAACAATCCTTTTGCAGTACCGCGTATGCTTTCCTACGGCGGCAATAATATGGAGATATCGGCTAGCAGGACGGTTGATAACGGTATCCCAAAGGCAATAGGTTCAAAGGGGAGCATACTTTTCGGTAATAATATCTATTTTTACGGTAACGAGGTACGTGGTAACGAAGTTTATACCGCGTCAATAGGCAGACCGCTTTACGTTTCCGCAAAATGCAAGGCTTCACTCGGCGAGCCGACAAGTTCGGTTACAGCTATGGCGGTTGTATGCAATAAGCTTGTTGCTTTTAAGAACAGTGAGATATACAGAATAACGCTAACAAGAGGCAGTACATATCAAGTAAGCGGACTTTTGACCGATATAAACCGTACCCTGTTAAACGGCGATACGCTTTCCGGTGAGGCGGTACATTTGCAGGTGGGTTGCGACTGTCCGAATACCCTAAAGGTATGTGCCAACAGAATTGTTTGGACAAGAAGTGACGGAAGTGTATATACCCTTGCAACCACCACCTACGGTAAAGAAAATAATATATATAAAATTTCTTCCGCTTTAAGCGGTCTTACAGACGGTATAGATGAAGACGATTTAAAAAATGCTTATGCGTGCGATTTAGACGGTTACTATCTGCTTTATGTAGGTAATAAAGCATTTGTTGCAGATTACAGGATAAAAGACTTCGGTTTCCCTGCAAAGTATTAGGGGCAAAAAGATAACGGCAGTAATATATCGTGGTACGTTTGGGAGTTTCCTCAAGCACTTCAAACATCATCAATTATAAGTCTTAATAAAACCGCTTTGCTTTCCTGTTATGACAGTGTGTCAAACGTTTGGTATATTTCAGTACTTAAAACTGATAAAGATTACCTGCTTCACTATGTTGAGGAAGAAACACAACGCGAATGTATAGACATCGAGAGCAGTTTTAAGACGGGATATTACGATTTCGGAATACCTGACACACATAAAACCGTAAAGAATGTTTATATAACAGAATGTAGCGGAAACAAGGCGGAAATTTGTCTTGATAATACACCCGACGATATATGCTATACTAAAATTATTGATTTACCGTCAATGCCTGACGTACTTAAAACAAATATGATTTTAAGTGACGCTAAAGGAGTTTCGATATCGTTTAAAACTACCCAACCCTTTAGACTGAGAGGTCTTATATTCGAATATTTAAGTAAGGCGGTGTAATTTTGAAAAGAATACTTTGTGTCATAGCGGTATTGTTATTACTTTGCGGTTGCAGAAGTCCCGATAACGGTAACAGTGGAAATAAAGACAGTTACATATCCGGTGTCTGGCTTTCATTCAGTGAAATAAACACTATGCTTATATCGGGGGACTTTGCATCAAAGTTTGATGAAGTGGCAGAAAACTGCAAAAATTTCGGTATAACCGATATGTTTATTCATGTAAGGGCGTTTTGCGATGCCGTTTATCCATCTGACTATTTTCCTATGCTGTCTACTGCTAAGGGGTATAATTACGATGTTTTTGAGTATATGATAAATGCCTGCCACAAAAGAGAAATAAGGGTACACGCGTGGATAAATCCGTATAGGGTACGCACTGCCGACAGCAATGTTTCATCACTAAGTACCAATAACCCCGCATATATATGGCTTAATGACGATGATACTCAAAACGATAACAATGTATGTGTTTGTAACGGTATATATCTTAACCCCGCATCGGGTCAGGTACGGCAACTGATACTAAACGGTATCAGAGAAATTCTTACAAACTACGCAGTTGACGGAATACATTTTGACGATTATTTTTATCCTACCACCGATGAAAGTTTTGACAGTGCCGATTATAACGAATATTGCAGTAAAAACAAAACACCGCTTTCATTAGACAATTGGCGTAGAGCAAACGTAAACTCGCTTATAAGCGGAACATACACCGCTATTAAGTTTATGAATAAAGATACCGTTTTCAGTATAAGTCCTGCGGCAAGTATTGAAAAAAACCGTACACAGTATTATGCAGATATATCGGCATGGTTAGAGAGCGGTTGCGTAGATTATATAATACCTCAACTTTATTTCGGGTTTGAATATCCTGACGAAAATTATATCTTTGATAAACTGCTCGATGAATGGTGCGAACTGTCAAAAGACAGCAACGCAAAACTTTTAATAGGTTTAGCTTCATATAAGGTTGGTACAAAACAGCAACCCGATTGTGACGAATGGGGCAGTAAAGACAATATTCTGTGTAGGCAAGTGAAACTTTGCAGAGAAAAGCAAAACGTTTTGGGACACATATTCTTTTCTTATACATCACTTTTTTCAAATGACGATTTGAATGTAAAATCAAGAAATAATATAAAATAAAAAACAAGCACAAAGAAAATTGCTTTCTTTGTGCTTGTTTTTTTATATTTTTGTTTTTAAGCTTTTTTATTTTTACGGTTTTGCCAAATTACCCAAAGCGGTCCTGCAACAAACAGAGAGGTAAAACAACCTGATACAAGACCGAATGCCATCGGTATTGCAAAGGTACGAAGCGAAGTAAGACCGAAAAGTTCAGATACAAGAATTATGGTTGCTACCGCACTGACAGTCGTTACGGTGGTTACTATATTTCTTTTAATAATACCTGATATACTGACGTTCATATTTTCACTAAGGTCAAGTTGCGGAAACAGTTTTTTATTTTCACGCACACGGTCATAAACAACTATCGTATCATTAAGTGAATAACCGAGTATTGTAAGAACAACCGCCATATAGTTTGAGTCTATCTGCAAACGGAATATAACGCAGACAAAGAATGATACAAACAGGTCAAGTACCAATGCACAAAGTGCCGTTACCGCCGCCGATACACCGCCTATCTTTCTGAAACGAATACCAACGTATATTATAACGAATATTGCCGTAAGAATAACCGCAACAAGACTTTTTATAAAGAAAGTTCCTGCAACTGTAGGACTTACGGAGTTTGAGTCATAAAGTTCGATATTATTTTTAGTAAACTTTTCTTCAAGCTTGGTTGTAAGGCTTTCCTGAGTTTTGGTATCAAGTGTATTACGTCCTGCAAGGTTTACGGTTAAGGTCTTAACGTCACCTGCAAGCGAGGTGCTTGAGCCTACGGTAAAGTCCTTTTTTATAACGCTCTTTGCAACCTTTTTAAAGTCCTTTTCTTCAACCTTACCTGTGTATGAATAGGTAATTCTTGTACCGCCGCTGAAGTTGATATCAAGTTTTAAGCCTGCAAATAAGGTAAATAAAATTCCTATTATGAAAACAGCGGCATAAATTATAATACCGATTTTTAAAACTTTAGATGAATTGATTGTTTTTTTATCAGCCATTTTTCTTACCTCCGTAAAAAGCGGGTTTTCTCAAGAACTTAAGTTGAGAAATGCTCTTAAGCATATACTTGGAAGCAAGAACACCCATAATGAGATTGAAGATAACACCTATTAAAAGTGTATAACCGAATGAGTAAATCGAACCTGTTATTGAAGAGCCAAAGAGTGACATAAGCGGTGAAAACAGTTTTGCAATCGGACTGTCGGGAGTACCGAACGCACCCATAAGCACCAAAGATACTATAACTATCGTTACGTTACCGTCTATAATAGCACTTAAACTGTTCTTAAATCCTGAGTCAATAGCACCGTCTATCGTTTTACCCTTTCTAAACTCATCACGTATACGCTCTGCCGCTATAACGTTACAGTCAACGCCGACGCCGATTGAAAGGATAATACCCGCAATACCCGGTATCGTAAGCGTAAAACTCGATAGGTTCGGGAAAAATCCTGAAATGCAGGCGATTGTTCCCGCAAGCTGACCGAGCAGTGCAATCGTTGCAATAACGCCGTGAAGTCTGTAAAGCACTATCATAAGTATACATACTATTCCAAACGCTATTGCACCTGCAATAAGCATAACGTCAAGTGCGTCCGAACCGAGCGACGGGGATATAATCTGCAATTTACTGTCATCAACGGTTAGTGCAAACGGAAGCGAACCTGCGTTTATCTTATCTGCAAGACTTTTTGCTTCATCGGCGTTTGCCATACCGTTTATATACGCACTGCCGTTAGTTATTGCCTGATTAACGGTAGGTGCTGAAATTTCCTGATTATCCATCCAAATAGAAATTTTTTGACCTACAAGCTGTGCGGTGGCAGCCGCAAATTTGGAAGTACCTGCATCGGTAAAGTTAAGGTATACTACAAAGTTGCCGTTTTCATCAGGACCTGCCTGAGCATTCTTAATATCTTCAGAGCCTTTTAGTATAACGTCATTTTGGTCTTCGTTACGGCAGAAGGTAAGAAGTGCGGTCTCTCCGAGTTCCTGTACTGCCGATTGGGCATCAAAATCACTTTCGCCTGCCGCCCACGGAAAACGTACGATAATTTGATGGGTGTTATTATCGGTATAAACCTCATAATCGGTAATATTATTGTTTACAAGACGGGTTTCAATAATAGTCTTTGCGGCATCCATATCGTCGCTTGTAATATCAACTCCGCTTTTATCGGGAGAAAAAACGGCTTCAACACCACCGCTTATGTCGATACCCCAACGAATATCGTTTGCTCCTTTAATTATTACTTTCCTTGTATCGCCGTAGTAATTTTCAAAACCGAAGAAAGCACAGTAGGTAAGTGCTAAAATAAGAATGAAAACTACAAAAAATACCGGCTTGCCTGTTCTTTTGGACTTCATTGGCAAATCCTCCAATTTTTTGTGATTATTTACTAATTATACTCAATAATAACTCTAAAGTCAATTTAATTTGTCAAAAATGATAAATTTAGTTATTTTGAATAAGTTTTTCAAGAGCGGCATATTTAACTGCAACACATAAAACGTTTGCGGCAACCTTCATTTCTTTTGCCGAAGGATAAGTAGGTGCTATTCTGATATTTGAATCTTTGGCGTCAATACCGTAGGGATACGCCGCTCCTGCGGGTGTTAAAATAAGACCTGCATTTGCACAAAGCTGTTCTACCCTTTTAGCACACCCTTCAAGGACGTAAAGACTTATAAAATATCCGCCGTTTGGCTTAGTCCAATGTGCAACTCCTGTATCGGCAACCACAGTTTCAAGTTCTGTAAGTACGCTTTCAAATTTAGGTCTTATAAGTTCGGCGTGTTTTTTCATATGTTCCGCTACATCTTTAGCCGATTTAAGCATTCTTGCGTGACGCAGTTGATTTAATTTATCAGGACCAATAGTTTGATATTTCATACGCGACTTTAAAAGTGCTACAATATTTGGACTTCCTGCTTCAACTGCAACACCTGCACCGGGGAATGTAATTTTAGAGGTTGATGCAAAGATTATCGGAAGGTCGGGGTTGCCTGCTTTTACACATTCATCGTAAATGTTAAGTAATTTATCGCCGTCATCATACAAATCGTGTACAGCGTAAGCATTGTCCCAAAAAATGTGGAAATCTTTTGCAGCGGGTTTTAAGTTTGCAAATCTAATGACCACCTCGTCACTGTATGTAATGCCTTCGGGGTTAGCGTACTTCGGTACGCACCAAATACCCTTTACACTGCTATCCTTAACAAGTTCCTCAACCTTGTCCATATCGGGGCCGTTTTCGTCCATTTCTATCGGAATAAGTTCAAAGCCGAAATATTCGGTAATGGCAAAGTGACGGTCATACCCGGGAACGGGACATAAGAATTTAAGTTTACCCTGTTTACAGAACGGCTCACCGCCTAAACCGTGTGTCATAGCCTGTGCTATGGTATCAAACATCATATTAAGAGATGAGTTGCCGCCTACTATTATCTGTTCGGGGCTTAAGCCTAAAATTTCTCCGAATAGTATTTTTAGTTCTTTAAGACCGTCAAGACCGCCGTAATTTCGGCAATCAATACCGTCAATATTTTTAAATCCGGTATCGTTTCCGACAAGGTCAAACATTTTCTCGCTTAAATCCATATTGTCAAATCCCGGCTTGCCTCGTGACATATCCAATGATAAATGTAAACCTCTTAATTTTTCGTATTCTGATTTAACGCTTTCAAATTCGTTTTTCAGTTCATCTTTTGTCATATCAAAATAATTTGACATAAAAAGGCCTCCTATCTAAATAACCGATTTATTATACTATATATGTTAATATTTTTCAAGTAAAATCACAGTTTTCCGCCGTCTTTGAGT
>JAKSQC010000039.1 GCA_024404325.1 Clostridia bacterium | reverse complement strand
GGGGTACAAGCGACGGTTTTAAATCGGTTACGGTATGCCTAAGTTCCTTTGCCATTTCGTAGCCGTCCCCCGTAGAGCCTGTAAGCGGATAGGAAAGTCCGCCCGTTGCTATGATAACACATTTAGTTTCAATCTCACTGCCGTCAATAAGTTTTACTGCTTTTACTCTGCCGTTTTCTGTTAATACCGATTTTGCAGTACCCTCGACCACATCACAAGTTTTTTTCACAGGATTTACAAGTGCGTCTACAATATCGACCGCTTTATCCGATACGGGAAACACCCTGTTTCCGCGTTCGGTTTTAAGCGGTACACCCATACTTTCAAAATAACTTATTGTATCTTTTGGCTGATATTTTGAAAACGCAGAATATAGAAATTTACCGTTTTTAGGCGTGTTTGAAATAAGGGTATCAACATTGCAGTTATTAGTTACGTTGCATCTTCCCTTACCCGTTATCATAAGTTTTCGTGCAGGACGCGAATTCTTTTCTATTACGGTAACTTTATAATCTGTATCTTTTAGCACAAATGATGCACTAAGTGCCGCTGTAAGTCCAGATGCACCCCCGCCTATTACAATAATATCGTTCAAAATATCACGTCCAATAAAAGCATATATACATTTTACAACAAACTTAAAAAAAAGTAAACATAAAAAAAGAAACGAATTATTGTTTTAGCTTTAGAATAATATGTATGGGTGATGTATATGAACAAAAGAAAAAATTTACTTGCTTTCCTTATTATCGGTATTCTCGGAACTATTCTGCACTTTACATATGAACTCAGCGGTGAAAACCCCATAGTCGGTTTGTTTTCCGCGGTAAATGAAAGTGTGTGGGAACACCAAAAATTGCTCTTTTTCCCGAGTGTTTTGTTTTTTACCGCCGAATACCTAACACAGAAAGAAAAAACTAAAAACTACCCGATTGCATCAATATTGGGAATTATATTTGGAAATATTACTATTATTTCATTATTTTATACATATACAGGCATTATCGGTAAATCGTATGTTATAATTGATATTCTTCTTTTCTTTATCGGTGTTATAGTAACCATAGCAGTCAGAAATACCATTATAGATAATACAAAATACAATTCTAAAAATTACAATATAATTGCAGTTTTTTTAACTTTATTTTTGATATTTTTATTTGGGCTTTTTACGTTTTATCCGCCTCAAATACCAATATTTATACAGTAACATTAGAGAATTTCCATAGAAAAGTCGGTCGAAAAAGACATTCTTCCTTTTTCGACCGACTTTTAACAAACAAAATATTACCGTACTGTTTGTTTAAATAATCCGTGATGATTGCAGTAATAGTAAATACATCCTATATTCCTTTTTGGAAAACGGCACTCAGCATTTCCTTCGGGGTAAAATTTTTGAATTTCCACCCTGTCATCCAAAACAGAAGCAACGAAAGAAATATAGTGGTTTTTTCTCATATCGTGGTTAAACTCAACAAAGTAATCATCTTCGACTTCTGTGAGAGTTGCTATGTGAAACTTATCAGGCATTTCCGCCTCCAACGGCGGAAGTGTTATTCCACAGCAACTGACAACCGCCTCGCCTGTGGCGGTAATAATATTCCCGCATATCGGACATACATAAAATTCAATACGTTTCATATTGAAAGAGCGGTTTGTATTACTTATCCTATCTCCTGCCATCAATTCAATCAAAGAAACGCCCAAGGTTTTTGCCAATTCCTCTAAAATGCTTATATCTGGGTAACCTCTGCATGTTTCCCATTTTGAAACAGTCTTTTCGCTGACAAACAGTTTCTCTGCAAGTTCCGCCTGAGTAAGTTTTTTATCCTCGCGTAGTTTTTTAATCATAGAACCTGTAACATACCTGTTCATCTTTTATCATCTCCGAAAAGAATTATACTTCCGAAAAAACAAATAGTAAACCTACGCAGAATAGAGTGCTATTATTTTATCTTTGCATTTTTATAAAGGAAATCTTCTACCGATACCTGTACCGCCTGAAACTCCGCTATAGTTTTATTGTTTTCCTCATACTTTTTATAGGTATCTTTATCAAACTCTAAATTTTCTTTATCGAAAATATAATACAAAGCCATCTGACTGTTCATAAGCTCGGGCAACTGTTCTTCTTTCATTTGTTTTTTATAATCGTCAAGCGTCATATTATAATAACTTGTAAGCACCTGCTCGAATGTCATTCCGTACTGACTTTGGTATTGAGCATCAGCCATTTCCACCGATAAGTCACAAAGTGTATTTTGGTCATCTTCGGGGTATTCGCTGATTTTTGCCTTTGAGGTGATTTTATCAAGAAGATATGCCTTTACAGCACGTTTTTTAACGTCGGCATTATATTCAATTACCGTCTTAAAATCAAGTTCTTTGTAATAATCTTCGGGTTTCATTTCTTCGTTTGTTGTAACATAGTTTACCGTAACAGTAAACACTACCGCTTTGCCTGCAAGTTCTGTGCTTTGGTAGTTTTCGGGGAAGGTAAGATTTAGGTCTACTGTATCACCTATGTTTACACCGATTAGTCCCTCTTCAAAACCGTCAATAAAATTGTTTGAACCTATAGTAAGGTCATACCCCTGTGCAGTTCCGCCCTCAAACGCAACACCGTCTTTTTTACCGACATAATCAATATTTGCGGTATCGCCGTCTGCAACAGTACCCTCGGTTTTTTTAACGTAAAAATTATTATTACTTACATCGGCACTTATCTCATTGTTTGAAAATTCTTTGAACTCATCGGACTTTGTATCAACAACAATGCCCTTATAGTCTTTCAGTTTTACATATTTCGATAAATCTGTATTATAAAGTTCACGTTTATCTTTCTTACCGCAACCGCAAAATAATACCGACAGTAAAACTACGCTTAAAACAACACTTAAAAATCTTTTCATAACTAACATCCTTTATTCTAAATTAAGCTCACCTTTAGATGAAGTTTTTAAATACTCATTTATAAACCCGTCAAGGTCGCCGTCCATAACTGCATTTATATTACCCGATTCAAAATTAGTTCTGTGATCTTTAGCCATTGTGTACGGCATAAATACATAAGACCTTATTTGCGAACCCCAAGCAATTTCCTTTTGAACGCCCTTTATATCGTCTATTTTTTCGAGGTGTTCTCTTTCTTTTATTTCAAGCAACTTTGATTTTAACATTTTCATTGCCTGATCTCTGTTTTGAAACTGACTTCTCTCATTTTGGCAGGCAACTACTATGCCCGTAGGAATATGTGTAAGACGTACGGCGGAAGATGTTTTGTTTATATGCTGACCGCCCGCACCCGAGGAACGGAAAACGTCCATTTTAATATCCTCTTCACGAATTTCAATTTCTATATCATCACTGATTTCAGGCATTACTTCTATTGATGCAAAGGAGGTGTGTCTTCTGCCTGAAGCGTCAAACGGCGATACCCTTACAAGCCTGTGTACACCCGATTCGCTTCTTAAATAGCCGTATGCGTTTTCACCCTCTATTAGCATTGTGGCACTCTTAAGCCCTGCTTCGTCACCGTCAAGAAAATCAAGTACTTTAACGGTAAAACCATGCCTTTCACTCCAACGCGTGTACATACGCACCAGCATCTGTACCCAGTCCATTGCCTCTGTACCGCCTGCACCTGCGTGAAAGGTAAGAATTGCATTATTTATATCGTATTCACCCGTAAGAAGTGTCTGCAAACGAAGAGAAGCAAGGGTGCTTTCGAGTTCGTCGATATTTGCGGTGATTTCCTCTACTAACGATAAATCACCCTCCTCATCTCCCATATCAATCAAAACCGTCAGGTCATCGTATAGTGATGTCAATTTATCATACTGCTCTACCTTATTTTTAAGTTTTCCCGTCTTTTGCAATACCTTTTGCGAAGCCTCAAGGTCATCCCAAAAATCAGGTGCTGATGACTTTTGCTCAAGTTCTTCTAT
Organism: Clostridia bacterium; assembly: GCA_024404325.1. Lineage (GTDB taxonomy): Bacteria > Bacillota > Clostridia > Oscillospirales > Acutalibacteraceae > UBA737. Next base: position 7,613 of record JAKSQC010000039.1, on the reverse strand, counting down.
TTCTCTTTTAAGTCTGTCGTAACCTATTGCGTCCCTTAAATCGTGTATTTCCTGCTCGTTTGCAGTAAGACGCAATTTTAATTGCTCAAATTCAAGCATCAATTTTCCTCCGATTGTTTTTTAAGTATATATGCACGCCATTCTTCACGCGTACGGCATTCAATGATTTTAAAACCGCTGTGCTTTGCACTCTTTTCAACGTCACTTGCCCTCATATCAATTATTCCCGATACAATAAGTAAGCCGTCGTCTTTCATATAGTCCGCCACATTGTCAAAAAGCCTTATTATAACGTCCGCTACTATATTGGCACAAACAATGTCATACCTGCCTGTTATTTTTTCCGCAAGGTCGCCTACAATAAACTCTGTTTTATCGCTAACTCCGTTTCTTTGGGCGTTTTCCTTTGCGGTTTTAACCGACTGTGCATCAATGTCCACACCTACGGCACTTTTAATACCAAGCAACGCTGAGGCAATAGAGAGTATTCCGCTTCCCGTACCTATATCAAGCATTGTTTTTTCACCGCTTACGGTATTTTCAAGCATTTCAAGGCAAAGGGATGTTGTGGCGTGACCGCCCGTTCCGAATGCGGCACCGGGGTCTAAACTTATTACAGTCCTGCCGTCTTTTTTACCGTATTCTTCCCAACTCGGACAAACCGCCAACCTTTCCCCTATTTCAAATGCCTTAAAATATTTTTTCCAGTTTTCATTCCACTCGTTATCATTAACCGTAACACTTTCAACCACACAGTCAATTCCTGAGGCGGTTAAACGCTCTTTTAAAAATACTACTGCTTCTGCCTTATTATCGCACTCGGAAATGTAAATGTGTATTACCGAGTGTGTTTTATCCTTTTGCTTTAAATCTTCATCAATTAGGTCTGCGTGTGCTATTTCAAGTACGTCTTTTTCAAGGTTTGAATAGTCTTCTATATAAATACCGTAAGGCACCGTCATATTGGCGATTGCCGATGCTTCTTCGGTTTTTTCAAGCGGTACTTTTACCGTTATTTCTGTCCAATCCATAGTTTACTCCAAACTTCGGTTATTTTGTCTTTATCCTCTAAAACAGTACCCTGCTTTATACCGTTTCTGCCTCCGCCTCTTACGTTTAAATTCTTGCATAAATTTTCAAAGAAACCGTCAAGCTCCGTCGGCTCACCGCAGATTGAAAACGCATATCCGTCCTGTGCTTTTGTGAATACCGCCTTAATACCGCCATAGGTTTTATGTAAACCGTCTGCAAGAAGTTGGCGTTCCTTACCGTCCAAACCGTCTTCAAAAATATACCCGTCTTCACCTTTAAACGATTTAATTATATATTCGGTAAGTCTTTTTTTAAGGGCAGAAATTTGAACTTTTGCGTCATTTAATTTATTTTGAAGTTCAACTACCGCCTGTGCGGTTTCTTCCTGCTTTGATGACAGCAAATTTGAAATAGAAAGTATATTACCGTATTTACAGTTATAATCATCAAGTGCATACTTTCCGCACTTCATAACTATACGTATACCGCCCCTCATTTTCTCTGTATCAAGGAGTTTTATAATACCTATTTCTCCAGCCTCACTTACGTGGGGTGCACAGCAGGCACATATATCTGTATTTTCTATTTCCACTATGCGTATATCACCGTCAAGTTCCTTTTTACTGCGGTAATTTAAAGATTTAAGTGTTGTCTTATCAGGATAGTAGGTTTTGAATTTTACGTTTTGCCATACCTTACTGTTTGCAATAAGTTCGACATTTTTTAATTGTTCATAATTTAGTTCGCCGTTAAAATCGAGCGTTACAAAACTTTCATTCAAATGAAAGCCGACGTTATCAAGTCCGTAAAGGCTATTCACTATTCCCGACACTATATGCTCGCCCGAATGATTTTGCATAAAGTTAAAACGCCTTAAAAAATCTAGTTTTCCTTTAACCCTATTTCCTATTTCAAGCGGAATATCTACCGTATGGGTAATAATACCATCCGATATTTGAACATCGGTTACATTACCGCCGTTTAGTGTACCTATATCACAGGGTTGTCCTCCGCCCTCAGGGAAAAAGGCAGTTTTATCAAGTACCGTCTTATATCCGTTTTCACTCTTTTCACACAAAAGGACGGTCGCTTCAAACTCTTTTAAATGGGAATCTGTATCATATAATTTAACAGTCTTTTGCACTATTTTCTATCTCCGATTTTTTCCTCAATTATATGAGCAGCCTTATATATATCTCCTCCGCCCATAGTAATTACTATATCGCCTTTTTGTGCGGTTTTTATAACGTAATCTGCAATATTCTCAAAACCGTCAACAACAACTGCGTCATTAAGTTTTACCGCTAAATCTTCTGAACTTATACCAAACGTATTTATTTCTCTTGAACCCATTATAGGCGTTAAAACAACCTTATCGGCAATTTTTAAAGCCTCTATGAATTCGTCCTTTAAAAGTGCTGTACGGGAAAATGTAAACGGTTGAAAGACTACTATAACGCGGTTATAGTCGAGTTGCTTTGCGGCATTAAGCGTTGCTTTAATTTCGGTTGGATGGTGTGCATAATCGTCGGCAAGAGTAAAGCCGTTATATTCACCTAAAAACTCAAATCTTCTGCCTGCTCCACTAAACTTATTAACAGCGTCGGCAATACCTTTAGCACCTACACCCATACTGTCACATACCGCAAATGATGCAAGACCGTTTAACACGTTATGCCTGCCCGGTATATGCATATCAAGATGACCGCACTTTTCACCGTTTTTAATAACGTCAAAAGAAAAACCGTGTTTTGTACTTATTATATTTTGGGCATAGTAATCATTTGTTTTTGCAAAACCGAAAGAAACTGTTTTGGCGTTTATATCCTTAACCGCTTTTTGTGCCAATTCATCGTCGCCGTTATAAAAGCATAATTTTGACATTGAAACAAATTTATTAAACGATTTTACAAGGTTATCCATTGTCTTAAAATAATCAAGATGGTCATTGTCAATATTAAGAAGTACCGATACGTCGGGTGACATCTGCAAAAAGGTATCAACAAACTCGCAGGACTCACATACAAGCGTCTGTGAACTGCCCGTTACACCGTTTGAATTTATAAGCGGAAGTCTTCCGCCGATTACCGCATTAGGTTGCATCTTGTTTAAAATTAAAATTTGTGTTATCATAGAGGTAACGGTGGTCTTACCGTGTGTACCGCAAACGCCGATAACGTTATCGTAATATCTTGTAAGTGCACCGAGAAGATGTGAGCGTTCCATTGTGGGTATGCCGTTTTCCCTTGCGTAAACAAGTTCCGGGTTATCAAACGGTATAGCGGCAGAATATACAATAAGTTCCGCATCTTTAACATTCTCGGCAGAGTGTCCCATACAAACCTTAATACCCATATTCCGTATTCTTTTAAGCGGGTCGCTCTCATTATTATCAGAACCTGTAAGAATATAACCTTTTGTGTTAAGTATTTCTGCAAGAGGACACATTCCGCTTCCTCCGATACCTATCATATGAATACGTTTTACGTTTTCTAATATTTTATCTTCACTGCGAAGTTGTTTCATAACAAAACTCCCTTAATACAAATAATTCCAATTATATATTATTATATAACGGTTGATACAAAAAATAAACCTTTTTTTGCAAAGGCGGTGGCAATTTGAATATTTTTTTACCGAAAAGTGCTGAATTTATACTGTCGGCTCTTAAAAAACACGGCTTTGAGGGGTATATCGTAGGCGGTTGTGTGCGTGATTTACTGTTAGGCAGAACACCCTACGATTACGATATCACAACCAATGCCCTGCCGAGTGAAATAAAAAGTATTTTTAAAAAGACTATTGATACGGGTATAAAACACGGTACTGTTACGGTTGTAATTCAAAATGATATGGTAGAGGTTACAACATACAGAACAGAAAAAGGATATTCCGATTGCCGCAGACCTGACAGTGTTAATTTCGTATCAAATGTTAAAGATGACCTTGCAAGACGAGATTTTACCGTAAACGCTATATGCTACAACCCCGAATTTGGTTTCATTGATTGCTTTGGCGGTATAGATGATATAAACAACCGTATATTAAGGGCTGTAGGTGACGCAGAGGTAAGATTTAAGGAAGACGCACTGCGAATTTTACGTCTTTTCAGATTTTCGAGTGTTCTAAATTTCAGTATAGAAAAAAATACCTATTTATCTGCACTTGAATGCAGTAGTTTGCTTGAAAACATAAGTATGGAAAGAATTGCAAGCGAACTTAAAAAACTGTCTTGCGGTGATAATGTAAGTGCAATATCTCCCCTGATAAAATTAGGTGCTTTAAACTTTTTATTTTTAGGCAATACGTCATCTGTTTCAAAAATTGCACTTCTTCCAAATAATGATAATTTAAGATTTTTTGCTTTTTTAAATATTTGCAGTACAAATCTTAAAAAAACGCTTTCACTCTTAAAATTAAGTAACGATTTTAAAGAATACTGCTACAATATGTATGAACTGCAAAATGTCGATATAAAAAATGACAGAGTTTTTATTAAAAAACTTTTATCCCTATATGGCTATGATATTTTAAAAGATATTTTTATCTACAAAAGCGTTATTAGGAATGAAAACTTAGATGCTCAAATTAAACTTACACAAGATATTATAAAACTCAACGAGCCGTATAAAATCAGTTCTCTTGCCCTTGACGGTAACGACCTTAAAAATTTAGGGATAAAAGGTAAGGATATAGGAATTGCACTCAAAAAAATGCTAAACGAAGTAATTATAAACCCAAACCACAACACAGCAGAAATTTTAACAGAAATAATCACAAAAAAATAGCGTAACGAAAGTATATCAAACGCCATAAAATGTATTGAACTACATTACGGCGTTTGATTTTTTATACGGCAGTGTGATTATATGAAAAATGCTATACTCATAGGCGGCGACGAAAGAACGTTAGAGGTATATAAAACTCTAAAGTCTTTAAACTACTGTGTTGACACGTTAGGACTTACCAGTAACGATAACGGCGATATAACAAAAGCGGATATTTGCATATTCCCCGTCCCCACAACAAAAGACGGTGTGACTGTTTTCTGTCCGCTGACACAAAAACAAATACCGCTTTCAATAATTGAATTTGCAAAACCCGACGCAAAAATCATTTGCGGCAGGTATACATTTAAAGAGCGTCCGTCAACCGACGTATGCGAACTTGACAGTTATGCACTTTTAAATGCCGTACCTACCGCAGAAGGTGCGATTATGAAAGCAATAGAACTGACACCGTTTACCCTATGGAAAAGCAAAGTGCTTGTTATCGGCTACGGCAGAGTTGGTAAGGTGTTATGCGATAGATTAGCAGGTCTTAAATGCGATGTTACCGTAAGTGCAAGAAAGACAAAAGATTTTGCCATGCTTGATGCATTGGGTATTAAACATATAAAGACATCAGACGTTTTTTCAAAATCACAAAACTTTGATATCATTTTTAATACTATTGACGTACCGCTCTTTACAGAAAATTTAGAAAACCTTAAAAACGTTTTTCTTATAGACTTATCGAGCAAGGGCTGTATAGATTTTAAACTTGCCGAAAATTTAAAAATAACCGCCGTAAAACTACCCGCTATCCCCGGAAAAATTGCACCTGTAACCGCAGGTAAAATACTTGCCATAACGGTATTAGAACTTATATCTGATTAAAGTTTTTCCGATAATTTTGAAAGGAAGAAAACTATGGAACGTATAACAGTTGGATATGCGTTTTGCGGTTCTTTTTGCACTATTGCAAAATCGGTTGAAGCACTAAGGGAACTTGCAAAACTTGATATAAATATAAAGCCCATAATGTCGGACATTGTATATAAGACGGATACACGTTTCGGTAAAGCGTCCGACCTTATAAAAACAGTCGAAGAAATCTGCAACGAAGAAATAATACACGATATAACCTCGGCAGAACCTATAGGCCCTAAAAATCTATTAGACGTAATAATAGTATCTCCCTGTACGGGAAATACCGCCGCAAAAATTGCACTCGGCATTACCGATACACCCGTAACAATGGCGGTAAAGGCACACCTTAGAAATAACAAACCTGCCATACTTGCCATTGCCACCAATGACGCTTTAGGTGCATCCGCAAAGAATTTAGGACTGCTTCATAATACACAAAATATTTTCTTTGTCCCCTACCGTCAAGATGACCCGTTTGATAAAAACAATTCCCTCGTATGCGATTTTACGCTTATCCCTCAAACACTTGAATACGCATTAAAGGGAAAACAAATACAGCCGGTAATCATTAAATAAAAAAATATGCCCGACTTCAATTTAAGTCGGGCATATTTTTATAACTCTTTTGCTAACTGCTTAATATATTCTTTAAGTTGATTTCCGATTTCGGGGTGGGAAAGTCCTACTTCAATGTTGGCTTTTAAAATACCGAATTTATTTCCCATATCATAACGAGTTCCGCTAAAATCAACGCCCGTCATACCGTACTTATTTGCAAGTTGTTTCATGCCGTCGGTAAGTTGCAGTTCACCGCCAACGCCTAACGGCGTTTTTTCAAGTATACTGAAAATCTCGCTGTCAAGCACGCATCTGCCGAGTACCGAATAATTTGAAAACTTCTTATCAAGACTCGGTTTTTCTATCATATCACTGACAGAAAATATTTTATCTTCAAGTTTTTCTACCTTTAAGGAACTGTATTTAACGATAAATTCGTCGCTTACTTCTTTTATACCGACAACGCTTTTACCGTACTTTTCGTAAGCGTCGCAAAGTTCACCTATCGCAGGCACTTCTCCTACGATAACGTCATCACCGTAAAGCACTGCAAAAGGTTCGTCTCCTACAAACTCTTTTGCCCTAAGTACCGCATCGCCGAGTCCTTTGGTTTCCCTTTGGCGTATGTAGTAAATGTTTGCAAGGTTGGCTACGTCTTCGAGAGTTTTTAACAACTGCGTATTGCCTCTGCGTTTTATCATAGCCTCAAGTTCGACAGAATGGTCAAAGTGGTCTTCAATAACGCCTTTACCCCTGTTTGTAATTATGAGTATATCGGTAATTCCCGCCTTTACGGCTTCCTCAACTATATACTGTATTGCAGGCTTATCAACTATGGGAAGCATCTCTTTCGGTAGTGCTTTTGATGCCGGAAGTACCCTTGTACCTAAACCCGCCGCCGGAATAATTGCTTTCCTGATTTTCATAAAAAACCGTCCTTTATATAAATTTTAATATTAGAGAAACTACTCTTTCGGCAAATATAAGTATTAAAATACCAACCGCCGTACCAACACCCGAAGTACCGCCTATCGACATAAGCCCAAACTGATAATATCTCATATCATAGCCCGAATTTCTGTAAGCGTTGATTTTATTTATAACAAATTTCTTATACCAATAAAAGGCGAAAAGTGATGTTATTATAAGACAGGCTGTATCAACTAATAAATTTATTGTATATGAAATATAAGCTTCCTTGTTTATATTTTTACCGAATTCATTAAGAAAGCCTTTATAATCAAAAGTATACGCATCGTCATTCTCATATTTTTCGTATATTTCATACGGGTTTTTATTAAGTATCTGCTCATTATTTCCCAATGATACTAT
>JAKSQC010000038.1 GCA_024404325.1 Clostridia bacterium | reverse complement strand
ATCTTTTTTTTAGCCCTTGTAACGGCGGTGTAAAGCAGATTTCTGTACTTCAACTGTGTCGGTACGTCAAAAAGCGGTATTATAACACAGTCAAACTCGCTTCCCTGACTTTTATGTACCGTTATGGCGTAGGCAAGTTCCAACTCTCCGATATTTTCGGTAAAATAGGTTGCCACCCTATCATCAAATCTTACCTTTACAAGTCCTGCTCTTAAATCAATATCGGTGATAAAACCTACATCACCGTTAAATATCCCCGTGCCGAATTCTCCGTCGTCCTTTTGCCACTGCAAATCGTAATTATTCTTTATCTGCATTACCTTATCGCCGACACGCATATTTATTCCCTTAAAATTAAGCTGCGGTTCACCGCTCTTTTGAGGGTTTACACACTGCTGTATGATATTGTTAAGGTTTACCGTTCCCGTATCGAGTTTTCTTGACGGACAAAGCACCTGTATATCGCTTAAATTGTCAAAACCGTAGGCATTCGGCAGTCTCTCAACACAAAGTTCCAACACGGTATTGCAAACGTCTAACCCCGAAAACCTATGCATAAAGAAAAAGTCCTTACCCTTATTTGAAAAATCGGACGGCTCGTTATTTATAATCGCGTGGGCGTTAGTAATAATAAGACTTTCCTTTGCCTGCCTAAACACTTTTTTAAGTCTAATAGACGGGAAACACTCCGACATAAGTATATCGTTAAGTACATTCCCCGCAGAAACGCTCGGTAACTGGTCGGTATCGCCGACTAAAATTATTCTGCACGAAAGCCTTAACGCCCTTAAAAGTTTTTCAAAAAGAATACTGTCTATCATAGACGCTTCGTCTACTATTATTACGTCACACTCAAGCGGGTTTCGCTCATTCCTGCAAAACTGTTGCTTATCCCCCGCTCCCCATTCAACCTCTAAAAGTCTGTGTATGGTTTTTGCGTCCCTGCCTGTTAGTTCTGTCATTCGCTTTGCCGCTCTGCCCGTAGGTGCGGTAAGCTGTATTTTTAAGTCCCTGCGTTCAAAAAGTTCTATTATTGCATTAAGTGTCGTTGTTTTACCTGTGCCGGGGCCTCCTGTAAGTATCAGTATTCCGTTGTCAAACGCCTGCTTAATAGCCTGCCTTTGCAACTGCTCGAACTTAATTTTAAGTTTATTCTCAACAAAATCTATTTCAAGGTCTTCGGCTACCGAATGACCGCCGATATTATTACTTACCGCCTTTAATCTTGCCGCTATATACTCTTCGCTTGTAAAATATTCTGGCAAAGAAATATAATCTATATTTTCTATTCTTTTTACCATAACCGACAAATTCTCGGCCATTTTATCAATTATACTGTCAATTCGCATCTCGTCACTCTCAAGCAGACGCATTGCCACCGCCGAAAGTTTAAATTTAGGCAGACAGATATGACCGTTCATAAGATTTTTCCTAAGTATATATTGGATACCCGCCGAAAGACGTAATTCATTATCGGGTGAAATTCCGAAATCTGACGCCATACGCTCCGCCTTTTCAAACGGAATATCTATTCCGTCACCGCAAAGCACATAGGGGTTGTCCCTTATTATCGCAGTAGCCTTACCTTTAAGGACGCGGAATATACTAACGCATTTTTCTACGCTTACCTCGTAAGGTGATAAAAGCAACATTATATCCCTGACTTCGTACTGCTTTTGATATTCGTCGGAAATCGCATACGCTTTTTGCAGTGATATTCCCCTTATAACCGCAAGTTCAGACGGATGGTTTTTGATTATATCAAGTGAATCCGTACCGAATTTTTCCACTATTCTTGATGCGGTGTTAGGTCCTACACCGCGTATAATACCGGACGATAAATATTTTAAAATCGCAGCCGCGGTTTCAGGGGTTTTGCGTTCATAGGATGTTACGTTAAACTGTCTGCCGTATGTAGGGTGTACTGTATAATTGCCACAAAAGTCCGCACTTTCGCCTTCGGCTAAAAACGGCAAAACACCGACCACTGTCAAACGCTCTCTCCCGCTCCTGACAGTGGCCACAGTATATCCGTTTTGTTCGTTTTTATATGTAATTCTTTCAACAATTCCGCTTAATGTCTCACTTGCGGAATCAATGGAGTCAGACATTCCGTTTCCCCTTTATTTAAATTCAAAAGCACCGTCCGTACAAAGCATTATTTCACTTTCTTCTACCATTTTTCTGCATATTTCAAGTTCTGCACCGTCTATACCGTCACAAACGGCGACTATCCTTTCGGCATACAAACTGCCAAGCCAATTTGACTGCTCTAATACAAATTTTACCTGTTGTACTGCTTTTTGCGGTTCTAACTTTATTATACAAAGTGATTTTCTGTCCTTTTCGGGAAGTATGAAAAACAAACGCAAAGAATGTATAAACTCACACAGTCCCGAAACGGCAAACAAAATTGTTATTATTATCAAAACAGCCTTTACCATATATACCACCTCACCACATAGTATGCAGTAAGGCGGTTAATGTTAATCTGTTATGGTAACCGTTGCATTATACGTTCCGTTCTGCCAGATATTATTATACTTATCCGACTTGATAACAGCCTCTATGTTGTGCTGACCTGCAGATTTATCGGTTAAATCTATAACGGCATAAAGGTCGGTTGCTTTTAGGCTTTTTATGACGTCAGACGGTCCGCATATCTTGACATTTTTAATACTTCTGCCCGTCTTTGCATTAAGAGATGATGCAAGACCTGAATACCTGATATCAGTAACCGTAAATACCCTCTCCGTATAACCCTTGGTATTAACAGTAACGGTGAAATAATCAATATTATCAAATATTTTAACACCGTCGGGAAGTTTTGGAGAAACCTCAAAACTGCTTGAAGATGATGATACACTTCTCCAGTCTATTGGCGGAAGACTTATTTCGCTTATTGAATCTACAACACTCGGTGTACCTATTATTGAAACGGTATTATGGTCAATAGACCAATCGCCTTCACCCACTGTTATACCTGACGGAACATTACTGAACGTAGCATTTACCTTTACCGTTGCCTTTTTGGATATAGGCTGTGTAACCTTAACGGAAGTAAAACTTAAGGTTAAATTATTGCTCTGTATTTCTTCATCGGAGGAATTATATATCTTACCGTCTGCCGAATATCTGTAAAGCGTTTTATCATTCGCACCGACTATTACTATATCTGCATCATAGGTTTGCGTAGCATTAAGTGTATCGTCTACCTTAGCAACCGCATTTACGCTCTCTATTTGCTGTACAACAGAACGCGGTCCTTTTATGGTAATTGTACTCTGCTCCGAATTACTTACAACGGGCGTTTGGGCTATAAGTCCCTCAGTTGCACCTACACCTGTAAGCTTTGGAACTACGGTAAATTCTTTTGTGTCTATATAATCAAACGTAACGTCTATTGTAGACGGCGTAATCGAAACAAATGAATATCCTGATTTACTGCTGTTTCTTGTACCTAATATTTCAAGACTGTACGTTCCCGCGGCATTAACATCGGTAACCGATGCGGAAAGCAAAAAATCTTCGGGTTTAAGCGAACTTACTATATAGTTAGGCCCGCTGACGGTAACGGTGAATTTTTGTGACGTAACATCTGAAACGATACCTAATCCCATTTCACTTGCAACGGTATTTTCGATTGATACACTCGCCGTTATATCGGTAAAAATCTGTTCCCTTACAGGGTTTTGATTTATCATTATTACAAGCCATATAGCAAATGACAGTATAAGTGATAGCGGTATTGTAAATTTTTTATTATAAAGAAGTTTTCGGAGGTTAAAATCAAATATTTTTTTCATTTTTTTCTTCCTCCGTTTTGATTTTGCGTAACGACTTCGGTATAAGATGCCTGAAAGCGGAAATTATTATGTTATCGCGTTCTTCAAGTTCAGAGTCGATAAGCAGTCGCTTTAGTTCGGAACTTAACGATACCGCATTATAATTTCTCGTTATCTGTCCGTCAAAAACCACTGATATAATGCCGTTTTCCTCTGATACGACAACAACTATCGCATCGGAATTTTCGGTCATTCCGATAGCGGCTCTATGTCTTGTTCCGAGTTGCGAAGAAAAAATTTGACTTTGTGTCAGCGGTAAAATACAGCCTGCAGCATAAAGCCTGCTGTCCCTTATAATCAAAGCACCATCGTGAAGCGGAGACTTCGGATAAAACACGTTATTTACCATCGATACCGAAGATACCGCATCTATTACCGTACCCGTATCTATAATCTCGCCTAACTGAGTTTTCCTTTCAAATACTATAAGTGCACCGATTTTGTTCTCCTGCATAATTCCCGACGCTTTACACACAGCGTCTATACAGTCACTCAGCCTTTGTGTGTCATCGTCTAAAACCCTGCTCTTACCGAGTTTTGCCTGACCTACTCTTTCAAGTATTCTTCTTATTTCGGGTTGGAAAATAATAGCAAGTGCAATGATTATGGAATCGACAACCGCAGATAAAAGCCAACGCAAAACCGCAAGTTTGAACCAGTTTGCAATAAGGTAAAGTATAATAAGTACCGCCATACCTTTTACTAGCTGTCCTGCCCTCGTTTCACGAAGAAACTCAATAGCCTTATAAATTATTAAAGCTACTACTACTATATCAATAATATCAAAAAACCTCACATTGGATATGGCGTATATTATTTGATTCCACAGTGTATATACACCGCTTAACAAAACTCCCACAAAATCATTCCTTTAAGCACACTTTATATTCCATATTATTTTAACATACATTAAGATATCATTCAATAGCAATTTTCATATTTTTCACAGTTTTTTTATACTTTTAAACACGTTTAACATATAATCTGCCTCGTTCTTTGTATTATAGACCGATGGGCATACCCTTACCGTACCGTTTTCGGTTGTACCGATTTTCTTATGTGCAAAGGGTGCACAGTGCAAACCTGCTCTAACGGCTATGCCTTTTTCGTCTAAATAAGACGCCACTTCACCAGACGGTTTACCTTTTACATTAAAGGACAAAACGGGTGCATAAGAATACCTGTCAAAACCATCGGTGTAAACCTCAAAATCTTTATCTTTACGCATCGACTCATACAGATATGACACTATTTGGAATTCGTGGTCTGATATTTTTTCCGTACTTTTTTGTTTCACAAAGTCTATACCCGCTATAAGTCCCGCTATCGCAGGCATATTTACGGTTCCGCTCTCAAAACGTTCGGGAAGTGAAGTCGGTTGTATAAGGTTTATTGATTCTGTCCCCGTACCGCCCTGTATAAGTGTAAAAGGTATTGGCTTTTCGGCTATCAGTATACCGAGTCCCATAGGAGAATAAAGACCTTTATGCGGTGCTATACACAAAAAATCTATATCCGCTTTCTTCATATCAATGGGAACTACTCCTGCTGTCTGTGCCGCGTCAACACCGAATAAAATTCCGCGTCTTTTACACATCTGCCCTATCTTTTCTATCGGCAAACGTTTGCCTATCACATTAGAAGCACCCGTACAAAATACCATTCGTGTGTTGTTTTTTATCAGTTTTTCAAAGTTATTTACCGTAACATTGTCGTCTGTAAGTGATACTGTTGCCACACTAAAATCAATATCCGAGGTTACAAGCGGACGTACCACAGCATTATGCTCAAGGTCGGATATTATTATATGCTCGCCCCTTTTTAACACACCTTTAATGACAAAATTTATACTGTGTGTGCAGTTAGCGGTAAATACCACATTTTCAGGACCTGAAGCACCGAAAAAATCACTCACCTTTTCCCTTGCTTTATATACCGTCATAGCGGCATCGTTTGACATCTTATGACCGCTTCTGCCTGGGTTTGCCGAAAGCTTTTTCAGCGAATTTGTAACCGCTGATATTACCGTGTCGGGCTTTCTGCCGGTGGTGGCGGCATTATCAAAATAAATCATTTATAACTTCTCCTTTCAAAATTACTGTATATGCAAAAACTGTTTTCGGTAAAGTGTTTTACCGAAAACAGTATAAATTACAATTCGTTTATTTGCAGTATCTTAACAGCGGCGTTTCTTAACGCCTGCTCTGCCTTTTCAATATCCTTACCTTCTACGATTATAGAGTAACCGCAACCATCACTGCCGAGTCCCGAAGTCCTTTTTTCAATTCTTGCACGATAACCCAAACGGCGTAAAATATCCCTTCCTTTTATCGCGTACGTTATACTTCCCGTAGTAATTATATAACCTCTCACTTTTTTGCACTCCATTCCGCTGTCACGTGAAATACCGTACAACCGACCTATGGTGTTTACAGTTGTACAAACCATACTATGCGTGCAAATAAGGATATGTCATTTTTATATTAAATTATTTTTTCCTCATAAAGTTGATTTTTATAAAATGTTATTACCACAATAAAAATTACAGGCAGGAAAATCATTCCCGCAATACCCGATATTTTAAGTCCCACAAACATTGTAATCAGGGTTAAAAGCGGGTTTATACCCACCCTGTTTCCTATTATTCGCGGTTCTGAAAAGTTACGTACTACCGTTATTATAATATACAAAATCAAAAGTCCGAAACCCCTCGACGTGTCTTTAGAGAGAAAGGAAATAACAGACCAAGGTATTATTACCGTTCCCGTTCCCAAAACAGGCAATAAATCAATCAGTGATATTACAGCCGCAACCAAAACAGCATATTTTATTCTCAAAAAAATTAAGCCTATACTCATTTCAACAAATGTTATTCCCATTAAAAGCAAATATCCGAGTACAAACTGCAAAATACTTTTTTGTACTATATCTTTTATAACCACTACGTTTTTATATGTTGTGGGTTTTAAAAAATTTTTAAAAAACTTTTTTATTTTATCAAAGTCTTTTACTATATAAAAACTTGCCACTACCGTCACAATACTGCTTATTAAAAACGCAGGAAGATTTTTGGCAGTTGTGGTTGCAATTCCCGATAAAAAGGCAGTAAATTTTTCGGATATGTTTTCAGAAAAGTCATGTGCCATATTGTCTACCGTTCCGGAAATGCTTTTAGGAAGCAGTACCGCCATTTTTTTAAAACTGTTAAGTAAGCTTTCAAACATACCTGCTGCACTTTTCAAATAGTCGGCTGTAACACCCGCCATTCCGCTTATTGCGGAAATAAGTGTCCATATTAACAAAATTACAACGGCAGTAACCAAAACGTAGGTTGCCGTTACGAGTATCGCAGAGCATATCCCCTTTTTTATCCCCGTTTTCCTCGAAATAAAGGCAGACGGTCTTTGCATAACAAAAGAAAGTACTACACCTATTATAAACGGAAACAGATATGCCAACATAAACTTTGAAACAAAAAATATCAGTGCTGTTATTACTGCCGTAAATGTGAAATTTACTAAAAAATCTTTCTTTTCATTAAAATTCACTGTCTTTTCCTCCGAAAAAATAAATTGTTGTTGATTTTTAAATTCAGGTGTATTATAATTGAGTACAAGCGTTTTCGTATGGAGGACACATTTTATGCAGATGTCAAACGAATGTTTTTATCTTGTAAATTCAAAAATTCTCCCCGACGTTGTAAAAGGTGTTATTTTTGCTAAGGAACTCTTAGCGTCCGGCAAAGCCACAAACACATCACAGGCTATCAAGATGGCTGAAATTTCAAGGAGTGCCTTTTATAAGTATAAGGATTATGTTTTCAAATATGATGATAACGAAAAAAATACGCTCAATTTAAGTGCTGTTCTTTCCGACCACGCAGGTGTTTTTTCGGCACTCACAACATCACTTTATGAAAACGGTGCCAATATAATTACCGTCAATCAGGGTATTCCCGTTGACGGGGTGGCAACTGTATCTTTAACGGTTAGAACGGACAATATAAAATTATCGCTCCCGTCACTGTTAAATAAACTCAAAGCCGTAAACGGAGTAATTTCAATAAAAGCAATTTAATTCAACGGAGGTAAATATGATATACACCGCCATTATGGGACACGGAACGGTAGGTTCCGGTGTTGCCGAAATTCTTATAAACAAAAGAAAAATGATTTCAAAGCAGATACAAAACGATATCGAGGTAAAATATATTCTTGATTTACGTGATTTTAATAATCTGCCCTACTCTGATAAATTTACAAAAGATTTTGGTATGATAATAAATGACCCTGATATCAGTATAGTGGTAGAGGTTATGGGTGGCGTAACCTTTGCCTATGACTACGTAAAGCAGTGCCTTACAGCAGGCAAAAGCGTAGTAACTTCTAACAAGGAACTCGTTGCCGAAAAGGGTGCCGAACTTATAAAAATTGCAAAGGAAAAGAATGTAAACTTTCTTTTTGAGGCAAGCGTAGGCGGAGGTATTCCGATACTAAGACCGTTGGTACAGTGTCTTGCCGCTAACAGTATCAACGAAATAACGGGTATACTAAACGGAACAACCAACTTTATTTTAAATAAAATGATAGTGGATAATATGGACTTTGACAGTGCATTAAATCTTGCTAAAGAAAAAGGGTTTGCGGAAAGAAACCCCGCCGCCGATATTGAAGGTCACGATGCCTGCCGTAAAATATGCATTTTAGCATCGCTAAGTTTTGGCAGGCACGTTTATCCCGAGCAGGTAAAAACCGAGGGTATAACGCAGGTCACACTTGATGATGTTGATTATGCTGATAAGTTTAACTGCGTAATAAAACTAATCGGTCAGGCAAAGCGTTTGAAAGACGGCAAAATTACCGCTACGGTACGTCCGACAGTAGTAAGCAGAGAGTGTATGCTTTCAAATGTAGACGGTGTCTTTAACGCCATAACGGTAAACGGCGACGCAACAGGCGACGTTATGTTTTACGGCAAAGGGGCAGGAAAAATGCCTACTGCAAGTGCGGTTGTCGCCGACGTAATGGACTGTGCCAAGCATATAGACGCCCGAAAATATCTTTTTTGGGAAGACGGCTATGACGGTTACGTTACCGATAATACCGAAGATGATATTAAATTATACGTCTATGCAAAATCAAATGATTTCGATGCACTGATAAATAGTTTTAACAGTATTTTCGGTGCTGATACAGTAAATATTAAAAACAGCTACAATAATGAACTTGTCTTCATAACCGGCTTTGGTAAAGAGAATGATTTAATAAATAAAATTAACTCTCTTAATGCCGATGAAGTAAAAATTATGCACACTTTATTTTAATGGAGGTTTTTAAATGTCACTAATAGTTAAAAAGTTCGGAGGCTCGTCGGTTGCAAATGCCGAAAGAGTTTTCAACGTTGCAAATATAATCACCGAGGAATACCGTAACGGAAACGATGTAATCGTTGTGGTTTCCGCACAAGGCGACACTACCGACGAACTTATCGAAAAGGCAAAGGAAATAAATCCCAAAGGCGGTTCTAAACGTGAACTTGATATGCTCCTTTCCGCAGGTGAACAGATTTCAATTTCACTTCTTGCCATTGCAATAGAAAAATTAGGATATCCCGTAGTTTCGTTGCTCGGTTGGCAGGCGGGTTTCAATACCGATTCTAATTACAGTATGGCTCGAATTAAAAATATAAATACGGAACGTATGCGTGCAGAACTTGACAAAAAGAAAATAATAATCGTTGCAGGTTTCCAAGGATTAAACAAGTATGACGATATCACAACGCTCGGCAGAGGCGGTTCGGATACGAGTGCGGTTGCTATCGCGGCGTCATTAAAGGCAGATAAATGTCAGATTTATACCGATGTTGACGGCGTTTACACAGCCGACCCGAGAAAGGTAAAAAATGCTCAAAAAATGAACGAAATTACCTATGACGAAATGCTCGAACTCGCTACCCTCGGTGCTCAGGTACTCAATAACCGTTCGGTAGAAATGGCAAAGAAATATAATGTTGAACTTGAGGTTTTATCAAGTCTTGAAAATAAACCAGGCACATTAGTAAAGGAGATAGTAAAAATGGAAAAAATGCTTATAAGAGGAGTTGCAAAAGATAACAATGTAACTAGTATTTCTGTAATAGGATTGAAAGATTCTCCCGGAGTTGCATTTAAACTTTTCAACAAACTTGCTCAACATAAGGTAAATGTAGATATTATTCTGCAATCGGTCGGTCGCGACGGCACTAAGGACATAACCTTTACGGTCTCCGATACGCAGTGTGACGACGCATTAGAGGCAATAAATGAACTTAAAGATACACTAAACTATAATGATTTAACTACTAATACAGATGTTGCAAAAATTTCCATCGTAGGTGCAGGAATGGAAAGCCACCCAGGCATTGCCGCAAAAATGTTTGAATCGCTTTACGATGCCGATATAAACATTCAAATGATTTCCACAAGCGAAATTAAAATTTCAGTTTTAATCGACTCAAAATATGCAGATAAAGCTGTTCAAGCGGTACATGATGCGTTTATAGGTTAAAAAATTTGTCCATACTACAATTTGTCAGTATGGGCAATATTTTTTAGTTTTTGTCTTCTTGACCGTAACATATAAATATGATATACTAATGTAAATCTGTTAAGGAGGGATATCGGTGGAAAATACTAAAACTGTTGCTACAAACAGAAAAGCATTTTTTGAATACAATGTTCTTGAAAAATTTGAAGCCGGAATTTCTCTTTCGGGAACTGAGGTTAAGTCTGTAAGACAGGGCGGTGTAAACCTAAAAGACGCTTGGTGCAATATTGAAAACGGCGAAATGATAATTAAACAGATGAATATAAGTCCGTATGAACATGGAAACATTTTCAATAAAAACCCCAAACGCGACCGCCGACTGCTTATGCACAAAAGGGAAATTATGCGTCTGTACGGTGCAGTAAAGCAAGAGGGCTTAACGATTATTCCCCTTTCTCTTTATTTTAAAGGCTCACTTGTAAAGGTACAAATAGGTCTTTGTAAAGGTAAAAAGATTTACGATAAACGTGCAGATGCGGCTAAAAAAGATGCCAACCGCACTATCGAACGGACACTAAAGGAACAAAACAGATAAAAAATTATCAACTATTCACTATTACCTTTTACTTATTACTTTAAATCTGGGGGCGTAAAGGTTTCGACAGGGAACTTGAGGCAACGGAAGCGAGCAGCGGTGCGGGACCGCTTAAAAATCCGCAATTATAAATTAACTAACAAAACTTTAGTTAAAAACGCAGCTTGATTTAAGCTGCCGTCCGATTTAAGAGTACCACGGCTTAAAAAGGGCGTCATTTAGTGGTGAACGTGAACGGAAGTTTGTTCCGACTGCCGTCATGAATCAGGAACTACCGAGTGTGAAAGTTTGACACCTGACGTTCACATAAGGGAAACTTAAATAAGCGTCTGCGCTCGGAGATGCCGTTGAGGACGGTTTTTTGGACAGGGGTTCAATTCCCCTCGCCTCCACCAGAAAAAAGCAAGTCGAAAGACTTGCTTTTTTCAACGAAATAAATCCCTTACGGGATTTGTGAAATGCTCTTTGAGCGTGAAATACACCTGCGGTGTGTGAAATGCCTGCGGGCGTGAGTGGATTTATTTCATTTCACGTTCTGCGTCAGCAGAATATTTCACAATTTACGAAAGTAAATTATTTCACATTTGCCGTAAGGCAAATATTTCACATAAAACAATCACACACAACACACAGAACCGTCCCCTGCGTTCACCCCCAACACACAGAACCGTCCCCTGTGTTCAGTGTGTGTTGTTAGGAAATTTGAGCAACACGGAGAACCGTCCCCTGTGTTAAGGTGGTTGCAACAGAAATTTGTAGGGGAGGGGCTTGCTCCTCCCGTCTTATATACGTCATCTTAACAATAACAAACGGGCGGAGTAAACCCCGCCCCTACGATTGCAGATATCTAAAATATCACGACAACTATTATTCTTCAATTTCATTAACATATTCTTCAGTAACAACTTCAACAGAAGAATCAGCATTAAAATTAAATCCGATAAGTCCAGCAATAGTGAATC
>JAKSQC010000037.1 GCA_024404325.1 Clostridia bacterium | reverse complement strand
AATACTGCTCTTAAAGTTGCATCTGGTGAGGCAAAGGAAACAACCGAGGAAAATATAAAAATAGATTTTGAAAAGGAAAAATCCGATTTTGTAGACGATATGAATGAAACGGAAGATTCTATTGTAATAGGTTATAAGTTTCCGCCGACATCTTTGCTTAAAATAACAAAAGGTGCAGACCGTAGGGCAAGTGAGGCGGAAATGGATAGTACCGCCGAGCATCTTGTGGAAACACTACGCAGTTTCGGTGTTGAAACGAGGATAGTTGATATCAGCAAAGGGCCTACCGTTACAAGATATGAATTACAACCGTGTGCAGGTGTTAAAATCAGTAAGATAACAAACCTTGCAGACGATATTGCACTTAACCTTGCTACCGCAGGTGTCAGAATAGAAGCACCTATACCGAATAAAGCGGCAGTCGGAATAGAAGTACCGAATAAGGCAAGTGCGGTAGTAGGAGTAAGAGAAATAATCGAATCAAGTGCGTTTGTTGCGTCTAAGAGTAAACTTACGGTTGCTATGGGACGTGATATAGGCGGTAACGTTGTTGTAGCGGACATAGCAAAAATGCCGCACGGTCTTATTGCAGGTGCTACGGGTTCGGGTAAATCGGTTTGTATAAACTCAATTGTAATGAGTATTCTTTATAAGGCGTCACCCGAAGAAGTCAAACTTCTTATGATAGACCCTAAGGTCGTTGAACTCGGCGTTTACAACGGTATACCGCATTTGTTAGTCCCCGTTGTCACCGAGCCGAGAAAGGCGGCAGGTGCTTTGGGTTGGGCTGTAAGCGAAATGGAAAAACGCTATCAGATGTTTGCCGATAGGGGTGTAAGGGATATCGAGGGGTATAACAGATTTGTAAATACCCTTACGGATGAGCCTGAAGTCAGACGTATGCCCCATATAGTTATAATAATAGACGAGCTTGCAGACCTTATGATGACAGCCCCGAGCGAGGTTGAAGACTCCATAAACCGTATAGCCGCAAAGGCAAGGGCTGCGGGTATGCATCTGCTTATTGCAACACAACGTCCGTCGGTTGACGTTGTTACGGGCGTTATTAAGGCAAATATACCGTCGCGTATAGCATTTGCGGTGTCTTCTCAGATAGACAGCAGAACCATTCTTGACACTGCGGGTGCTGAAAAACTGCTCGGCAGGGGCGATATGTTGTTTAGTCCTGTCGGCTCAACAAAACCTAAAAGACTTCAAGGTTGTTATGTAAGTGACGAAGAAGTTGAAAAGGTTGTCGAGTTTATTAAGACGGGCGGTACGGCAGATTACGACGATAATATAATGGTTGAAATCGAACGTCAGGCGGCAGTGGAAAAACAGAAAAAGACGGGACTCAGCGAGGACGGTCCTGACGAAGACCCAATGTTAAATGATGCCATAAAGGTTGTAGTGGAAAACGGTCAGGCGTCAACTTCTTTGCTCCAAAGACGTTTAAAACTCGGCTATGCAAGAGCCGCAAGAATAATTGACGAAATGGAAACAAGGGGAGTAGTAGGCCCGTATGAAGGCTCAAAACCGCGTAAGGTGTTAATAACAAAAGAACAACTTATGGAACGCGAGGCCGGTGAAGAATAATTGGATTATAAAAGCAGAAAAAAGGCAAGACAAATTGTAACGGCAACAGTATTGCTTGTGTTTATAATTATTGCCGTTTTATCAGCACTCGGTAAAACCGATGATATTTACAGTGCGGTAGGTCTTAATAAAGGAAAGGTCACGCCGACCGACGATTTTGTAAGGGTTATAGACGTAGGTCAGGGTGACAGTATTCTTATATGCAGTAACGGCAGGTCGGCTTTGATAGATACGGGCGACGGTACAACAGATATTTGCTCTAAACTTCGTTCTTACGGTATACGGGAAATTGATGCACTGCTCATATCTCATATACATACAGACCATACGGGCGGGTTTGACGATATTGCATCAAGACTAACTGTTGATAATCTGATTATGCCTGATTTCGGCAAGACGGATGAAAACGTGAAACCCGTAAATACGGTTGTAAGAAGTGTACTTGCCGAAGATGGCGAAATGTTTACAGCAAAGCAGGGTATGAATTTTTGCGTAGGCGATTTTGAAATAACCGTAATAGGTTATTATACCGATGCAAAGGACGAAAATAACCGTTCTGTTATAGCAATGGCGGAAATTGACGGCAGACGGTTTTTGTTTACGGGTGATGCAGAATCAAATGCGGAAACACGCCTTTTAGAAGACGGAATAAATGTTGACTGCGATGTGTTAAAGGTAGGTCATCACGGGAGTAGTTATTCCTGCTCAAAAGACTTTTTAAAATCTTGTACACCTGAATATGCGGTAATATCCTGCGGAGAGGGAAATCAGTATTCGCACCCGCACGGCGTTACGCTGTCAAGACTAAGTGACGCAGGTGTCGATATATACCGCACCGACCTAAACGGCGATATAACCTTTTACGTAGATAACGGCAAAATAAAGGTAGACACAGAAAAATAATATAATATACGGCAGATACTTATGTGTTTTAAGTATCTGCCGTATGTTTTAATCTTCTATATCTTTACCGCAACAGCGTTTGTACTTTTTACCGCTTACGTATCAATTATAGAACCGTCCTCTGATTTTTTAGTATAGAGTCATCATTAAATAATTCACTTGGGTCTAGTTTGAATTGAAGCATTTTTGCGGTATCGCGTCCGTTGTCGCCACCCTTGCGTTGAACTGTAACTTTACCGATAACAATTGAACCTCTTGGTGACATACAAACATCACCTGTTGAATAATGCTGTAATGCATAATTTATGTTTTTTAAAACCCACCTTGCGTTTTTATCAACTTTTTGTGCTACTAAAATCCATTCTGCACTAAATTTGCCTCTTCCTTTAATAATATCTGATAAAACTAAGGTCTTGTTTTTTAAAAACCAATTTAGTATACAGTTTCTGTCATTTTCGGTCATTTCATCAAGAAACATTCTTCTGCCATCTCTTGGATTGTCTATGTACGGTTCTAATTCACCTGTAAAATATTGAAGTGCTTTATATACATTGTTCGGCATATTCCATAACTCTTGGTATTTTTCAAGCCGTCTTTTATCAACCTGATTAAATCCTTTTTTGTTTGATACCAATTTTACTTGTAAATTTTCAGTATCAATGGCATTTTTAAGTTTTATTTTAACCTGAACATTAACATCTGCCTTATATCCGTGCAATACTTTTGCATCGACATATTCAATCTCATTCAAATTATATTGCATTATTGAAAGCCAACTTTGAGCATCGGCATCATTTTTCCAATTGATAAATTTATTTGCTACATCAGTTTCGTTTTTAAAACCGTTTTTTGCCGTCAATGAGCCTAAACTTACTAAATCCAATGAATTGTCCTCCTTAATACATTTTAATAACTGTGTGCATAAAGCGTTTATAACATTTACTGTCATAGCGTTACCCACTTGTGACAATAATTTATTATTGTCTATATGTGCATATGTTGCTTTATCGGCTATTTCTTTCGGAAATCCCTGTAACAGTAATCCTTCATATCCGGTCAACTTATGCAATGCATTGTTTTTGACGTATAATATACCGTGGCGTCCGTTTCTTAAAGTTGGCACTTTATTTTCATATAACCTTAAATCAGATTGTCTTGTATCTAAAACCAAATAATCTTTTTTTAAAATATCGTCAATATCAAATTTATCTTTATTATATTTATTGTTTAAATACTTGTTAAAGGTCTTGTCTTCTTTTGGAAGAATAACTGAATTATTATCACATAGGTATTTATCTATACTTTTGCCTTTGTGTGGCTTTGGCCACACAAAGGCTTTCTTTTGGCATTCTTTTTTTATACCTACAAAATAAATTCTTTCTCTCATTTGAGGAACGCCGTAGTCAATACTGTTTAAAACTTTATAATGAACATTATAACCGGCATTTTCTAATAATTTTGTGATTGTTTTTAAAGTAATTCCGTTATTGTGATTAGTAAGACCTTTTACATTTTCTAAAATAAAATAGGGGACATTCTTTTTTTTCAAAATTTTTACGATACTGTAAATAATCTGTCCTCTTTCGTCATTAAAACCGGCTCTTTTCCCGACAATAGAAAATGTTTGACAAGGAAACCCACATATAAGTAAATCAAAATTTGGCAAAGAATCAATATTTAAAGTTGTTAAATCTCCGTAATTTTTTTCATCTTTTCCGTAAAAAACTTTGTATGTTCTTTCTGCATTAACATCAATTTCGCTAAATGCAACACAGTCTAAACCGGCATTAGTCAATCCAAGGCGTCCGCCACCTATACCTGCACAAAAATCCATAAATTTTAATTTACGATTCATAGACGAATTTCCTTTCTAAACATTAAAGGTCAATCAGGGGAGGTTTTAATCCGCTATGTCTTTACCGCAACAGCGTTTGTACTTTTTACCGCTTCCGCAAGGGCAGGGGGCATTTTTACTTACTACGCCTTTTCCTCTTACTGTAAGCGGTTTATCGCCTGCCGAGGTTTCTTCCGCAACCTTTTCGCGTTTTACCTCTTCGTCTTTTCGTACTCTTACCGTCATAACAAGTTTTGCGGTCTGTTCTCTTATAGCGTCGGTCATAGCGGAGAACATATCGTAACTTTCGTTTCTGTATTCAACTACGGGGTCGTGTTGACCGTATGCTCTAAGTCCAATACCCTGACGCAACTGGTCCATATTGTCAATGTGGTCCATCCAGTTAGAGTCAACCGAGCGAAGTAACATTACACGCTCGATTTCACGCATAACATCACTGCCGAATTCATTTTCTCTTTCACTATAACGTGTGTGTGCCTTTTCTTTAAGACTTTCCGCCACTACTTCACTGCTTGTATTTCCGAGTTCTTCTGTTGTGAAATGTAAATCATCATCGGTTGTAATCCAGCCTAAGAAGTATTCACGAAGACCGTTTAAGTCCCAATTATCGTGTACTTCATCATCGCTTAAATAAATCTTTGTGTAGGAATCAACGGTATCGTCAACCATTTTTATAACGGTATCCTTAATATCCGCACCGTCAAGCACTTTATTACGCTGTTCGTAAATCAGTTCACGCTGTTTATTCATAACATCGTCATACTGAAGTACGCTCTTACGTGCGGCGAAGTTCATACCCTCTTTTTTCTTTTGTGCGTTCTCAATAGTATGCGACAGCATACCGCTTTCAAGAGGTACGTTTTCTTCAACCCTTAAAGTATCCATCATTGTGGATATACGCTCACCGCCGTATAAACGCATAAGGTCATCTTCAAGGGAAATGTAAAATTTAGTGCTTCCAGGGTCGCCCTGACGTCCCGCACGGCCTCGTAACTGATTGTCTATTCGTCTTGAATCGTGGCGTTCAGTACCTATAATACAAAGACCGCCCGCATTTCGTACCTGTTCGGCTTCAGGTGCTATCTCCGCTTTAAATTTACTGTAATACTCTTTATATCTTTCACGTGCGGAAAGTATTTCGTTATCGTCCGTTTCGCCAAATCCCGTAGCCTCTGCAATCATTTCTTCGCTTAGTCCGTCATGCCTTAACGCTCCCTTTGCAAGATACTCTGCATTACCGCCGAGCATAATATCAGTACCGCGTCCTGCCATATTGGTGGCTATGGTAACTGCTCCCGCTTTACCTGCCTGTGCGATTATCTCGGCTTCTTTTTCGTGGTGCTTTGCGTTAAGTACGTTATGCTTAATTCCGCTTTTTTTAAGAAGGGAAGAGAGCAGTTCTGATTTTTCAATGGTTACCGTACCTACAAGAACAGGCTGTTTTCTTTCGTGACACTCGATTATCTTTTCAATAACAGCGTTATATTTTGCCTTTTCCGTCTTATAAACCGCATCGTTTTCATCTATCCTCGCAAGCGGTTTATTTGTGGGTATCTCGATAACGTCAAGTTTATATATCTCTTGGAATTCGGCTTCCTCTGTCATAGCAGTACCCGTCATACCTGAAAGTTTACTATAGAGCCTGAAAAAGTTTTGGAAGGTTATCGTTGCAAGCGTCTTTGATTCCCTTGCAACCTTAACACCCTCTTTTGCCTCTATTGCCTGATGAAGTCCCTCGTTATAGCGTCTGCCGAACATAAGACGTCCCGTAAACTCGTCAACTATTATAACTTCTCCGTCTTTTACAACGTAGTCAACGTCACGTTTCATAATGCCGTTTGCCCTGATAGCCTGATTTATATGGTGTGCTATTTCAATATTTTCGGTATCGTTAAGATTTTCAATGTTAAAATACTGCTCTGCTTTTTTTACACCCGACGGGGTAAGTGTGGCGGTTCTTGCCTTTTCGTCAACAACATAGTCACCGTCATAATTTGTTGCTTCGTCACTTGCCTTATCGTCCATTTCCTTAACAACCGTCATTTTAAGGGTTTTTGCAAATGAATTGGCACGGGTGTAAAGGTCGGTAGATTTATCCCCCTGACCTGAAATAATAAGCGGTGTTCTCGCTTCGTCAATAAGTATGGAGTCCACCTCGTCAACTATCGCAAAGTTATGACCGCGTTGTACTTTCTGTTCCTTGTAGATTACCATATTGTCACGCAGATAATCAAAACCTAATTCATTGTTGGTACAGTATGTTATATCGGCGTTGTAGGCCTGCCTTTTTTCGTCATTTTCCATACCGTGTATTATTAAGCCTACAGTAAGACCTAAAAATTTATACAGTTTTCCCATCCATTCAGAGTCACGCTTAGCAAGGTAATCGTTTACAGTAACGATATGTACGCCCTTGCCTGAAAGTGCGTTAAGATAAGCGGGGAGAGTGGCAACAAGCGTTTTACCTTCACCAGTTTTCATTTCGCTTATTCTTCCCTGATGTAAAACTATACCGCCGAGTATCTGAACAGGGAAGTGACGCATACCGAGTACTCTGTCGCCTGCCTCTCGGCATACCGCAAATGCTTCGGGTAAAATATCATCAAGAGTTTCGCCGTTTTGAAGTCTTTCCTTAAACTCCTCCGTTTTATCCCTTAACTGTTCATCGGTAAGTTTTTTGTACTCATCCTCATATGACAATACCTTTTCCTTAATAGGTATTATTCTTTTTAGTTCCTTTTCACTGTAATTTCCGAAAATTTTTCTAATTAAACTCATAAAACAACCTCACAAGTTAATATCTAACATATTATACATTATATTTGTTAATAAATAAAGAATTATTTTATACTTAGTATATTTCCGTTTCGGACAAGTCCCGAAGTATAGGAAATGTTGCCGCCTTTATCTATAAATACGGCTTCGGTATCTTTTGCTTTTTCTATTATCTCTTTTGCTTTGTCTTTTCCCTCAAGCACGCAAACGGTAGCAAGTGCGTCGCCGTCAAGCGAACTGTCGGAAATCACCGTGGCAGAAGAAAGGTCGGTTTTTACCGCATACCCTGTTTTAGGGTTTAATATATGGTGATATATGGTATCACCCTTTTTTATATATCTTTCGTATATTCCGGACGTTACTATACTTTTGTTTCTTAAAGTTACTGTAACCGCGGTTTCATTTTCACTAAACGGTTTTTTGATACCTATATTATAGTCCTTATCACCGAAAACAACTATATTTCCGCCGAGATTTATAATGCCTTTTTCAACGTTTTTGCCTTTAAAATATTGTAAAATTTTGTCGGCAATATAACCCTTTGCAATACCGCCTAAATCTATTTTTTTGCCCGATACGTCTATATTGTTGCCGTCAATTTTAATACTGTGATAGTCAACATTTTGAAGTGCTTCGGATATCTCGTCCTTTGACGGTATAACCTCACTGGTAAAGTCCCAAAGTTCACTTACACTGCAAACCGTAATATCAAATTTACCTTTGCTTAAATCGGAATAGTAAAGTGATTTGCGGATAATTTTTAAGGTATCGTCACTTACTGTTACGGGTGATTTTTCCTCGTTGATACGGTATACATCGCTGTCCTTTACCGTTCTGCTTAATTTGTTTTCGTATTTTTCACAAAGACTGAACGCACCTGATAAAACCTCATCGTCACAGTCAGCCGTGAGGGTTACTACCGTATTAAAAAGAAAACGGGTATCGCTATTATCCCTTGTGTTATTGCAACCGCATAACATTATTAGGGCAAGTGTCATAAAAAAAGAAATAAATTTTTTCATAAATATATTATACCCTCTCTTCCCTTTTTTGTAAAGATGTGTTAGAATAGAAAAAAGATGATATAAGGAATGAAAGTTTGTGCTTAAAAAAGGTGACGGTATAATACTCTTAGCGGTAGTTATTTTGGCGGTAATCGGATTTGCACTTATAAAGGTTTTTTCTGCAAACGGCAATACCGTTACCGTTAAGGAAGATAATAAAATTGTTTATAAAGGCAGTCTTTATGAGAATACCCAAATAAAATTAGAGGGCAATACCGTAGATATATCAGACGGCTATGCCAAAATGTTAAATGCCGACTGTAAAAATCAAATATGCGTTAAGCATAAACAAATATCTAAAAACGGAGAAAGTATTATATGTCTGCCAAACAGAGTGATAGTACAAATAAATTAACAGCAAAAAAGTTGTGCCTTTACGGAATTCTTACGGCGTTGTGTATCGTTTTCGGGTATTTGGAAAGTCTTGTATCACTTGATTTTATAGCCCCCGGAGTTAAACTCGGTCTTTCAAATGCCGTAGCACTTTTGCTTATAACAAAAAAAGATTTAAAAGGTGCTTTTGCGGTTAATATTGCAAGAATACTTTTATGTGCATTATTATTCGGCTCGCCTGTTTCATTGGCTTTTTCGCTTGCGGGCGGTATAGCGTCGGTTATATTTACTTTTTTGCTTTCAAAGATAAAGTATGTAAGCGTTATAGGACTAAGTATTGCGGGCGGTGTAATTCATAATATATTTCAACTTTTTGTTGCAATGATAATAGTAGGTGTAGGTGCAGTGTTTTATGTCCCCGTACTCTGTATTACGGGTGCTGTAAGCGGTGCACTTATCGGTATATTTTGCAGTGTTTTACTTAATAAATTAAACCTTTTAAAATAAGGAGTATTACTATATGTGTGGTTTTGTGGGTTTTACAAACAGAATAAAGGATGACGGTACCGTCCTCAACGTTATGATGAACAGAATAGTTCACAGAGGTCCTGATTCAGAGGGCAAATATGTTGATGACGATATAGCGTTAGGCTTCCGCAGGCTCAGTATTATTGACCTTGCCGAGGGCGACCAGCCTATGTTTAACGAGGATAAAACTCTTGTCCTTGTGTTTAACGGCGAGATTTATAATTTTAAAGATTTGCGTGCAGAACTTATAGAAAACGGTCATACCTTTGCAAATAATTCCGATAGTGAGGTGCTTATTCACGGATATGAGCAGTGGGGCGAAGATTTGGTTACAAAACTTCGCGGAATGTTTGCATTTGTAATATTTGACCGTGTTAATAAAAGCATATTCGGTGCAAGGGATATGTTCGGTATAAAGCCGTTTTATTATACCGTTATGAACGGCAGTTTTATTTTCGGCTCTGAAATAAAGTCGTTTTTAGACCATCCTGATTTTAAAAAGGAACTTAACGAGCAGGTGTTAGGCAATTATCTTTCTTTCCAGTATTCACCTACAGAGGAAACTTTCTTTAAAGATGTATATAAACTTCCGCCTGCACACAGTTTCAGTTATAAAGACGGTAAATTTGTAAAAACAAGGTATTTCCGTCCTGAGTTTAACGAAACAGACGGTGTTTTGGAGTATTTCTCCGATTTGGCGGATAAAGCAGTAAGAGAGTCGGTATCTGCTCATAAAATTGCCGATGTTGAGGTTGGCTCGTTTTTATCAAGCGGTATAGATTCAAGTTATATTGCCGAGGCGGCAAAGGTTGATAAAACCTTTACGGTAGGTTTTGAAAGTCCCGACGGCGACCGCTATAACGAGATACATTTTGCAAAAGACTTTGCAAAAACGATAAACGTTGAAAATATTGATAAGGTAATAACACCCGATGAGTATTGGGATACCTTCCCGAAAATACAGTACCATATGGACGAGCCTTTGGCAGACCCTGCCGCTATTGCACTGTATTTTGTAAGCAATCTTGCAAGTAAATATGTAAAGGTGGTAATGTCAGGAGAGGGTGCGGACGAACTGTTCGGCGGTTACAGAATATATCAAGAACCTGTAACGCTTACCGCCTATGACCGTTTGCCATTTGCCATAAGAAGAGTAATAAGCAAAATTTGTGAACACCTGCCTCAAAAGCACGGTATAAATTATCTTGTACGCAGGGGTAAAACGATAGAGGAACGCTTTATAGGTAATGCTAATATATTCAGCGTTAAGGAACGTAACGGTATATTAAAAAGCGAAACGGCAAAAAATGCACCTGCACCTAAAATACTGTGCGATAGATTTTACCGTGAGGTATCGGATAAAGACGATATTACAAAAATGCAGTATCTTGATATAAATATGTGGTTAATGGGCGATATACTTCTTAAAGCCGATAAAACGAGTATGGCAAATTCGCTTGAACTTAGAGTTCCGTTTCTTGACAGAAACGTAATGTCACTTGCACAGACAATACCGCTTAACTGCCGTGTGAATACAAAGACCACTAAGTTAGCACTTCGTATGGCGGCGGAAAAGACATTGCCTAAGGTAACGGCTCAAAAGGATAAATTAGGTTTTCCCGTACCTATTCGTGTATGGCTAAAGCAAGAGAAGTATTATGATAGGGTTAAAAATGCCTTTATTTCACCTGCCGCACAAAAGTATTTTGATACAAATAAACTTATTGCTTTGCTTGATAGGCATAAAAGCGGTAAAGAGGACGTAAGCCGAAAGATATGGACGGTATATACATTCCTTGTTTGGTATAACGAATTTTTTTCCGATGTAAAAGGATGACGGTAATTGTACGAAGAATTTGCAGAGTTTTACGATAGTTTAACAGATGACGTGGGATATGAAAAGAGAACGAAGTATATTTGTTCTCTTTTTAATAGGTTTGACCGTATGCCGACACTGTTGTTAGACGCCGCGTGCGGAACGGGTGGCTTTTCAAACGAATTTGCAGAGCTTAACGTGTCGGTAATAGGTGTAGATATGTCTTGCCAAATGTTAAGCGTTGCTACGCAAAAATCAAAAGATTTGGGACTTGACGTGTTATATCTTTGTCAGGATTTAACAGAACTTGATTTGTACGGTACGGTTGACGGTGCAATTTGTTGCCTTGACAGTTTAAATCATATAACCGGTTATTCCGATTTTAAAAAGGCAATAAGCAGAATATCACTGTTTCTTGAAAAAGACAGACTGTTTATATTTGACGTTAATACCGATTATAAACATAAATATGTTTTGGGTAATAACACATTCGTAATTGAAAATGATGAACTTTACTGTGTGTGGCAAAATGAGTATAACGGGGAAGAACGGACTGTAGATATTTCCCTTGATATTTTCAAAAACCATGGTGGTAAATATACAAGAAACAGCGAATATATAACCGAACGTTCGTATAACAGTGAAGAAATTGAGTCTGCACTTAAAAAAGCGGGACTAAAGGTTGAAGCGGTTTTCGGCGATATGACAAATACCGCACCTAAGGAAACGGAAGAACGCATAATATACGTTACAAGAAAGGTTTAAAACAATGGGTAAGTTAATAAGGTGTATAACGAGTGACGGTCTTGTAATGGCAACTGCACTTGACAGTACCGATATAGTATCAAAAGCAGAGCAAATACACAAAACGTCTGCGGTTGTAACCGCGGCACTCGGCAGACTGCTTACTGCCACTTCTATGATGGGCGATATGCTTAAAAATACAAATGACAGTATAACCGTAAAACTTGACGGCGACGGTCCTATCGGCTCTGTGATAGCAGTATCCGATGCAGTCGGTAACGTAAGGGGGTATGCTATAAACCCCGTTGTTGAAATACCGCTGAAAGAAAACGGTAAACTCGATGTTTCGGGGGCGGTTGGAACTAACGGTACGCTGTATGTAATGAAAGATTTGGGACTAAAAGAGCCGTATAACGGTTTTGTGCCGATTGCCACAGGGGAGATAGCAGAGGACATAACAGCGTATTTTGCAATAAGCGAGCAGATACCTACGGTATGTGCATTAGGCGTTCTTGTAAACCCCGACCTTACCGTTAATAAAAGTGGCGGTTATATAATACAACTGTTGCCTGCGGCAAACGGTGACGAGGAAATCATTTCAAAA
>JAKSQC010000036.1 GCA_024404325.1 Clostridia bacterium | reverse complement strand
AGAGAGCATACCATAATTAAAAAATTAAAAGAAAATAAAACGGTGGATAAAATTTTTGCCGTTTGCGGTAACGGCGGAATAGCAAAGGATGCCGAATGTGTAAACATTTCGGTTACCGATATTAAGGCTATTACCGAGTTTGCCGTAAAAGAAAAAATAGATTATGCGGTAGTAGCACCCGATGACCCGTTGGTACTCGGTTGTGTTGATGCACTCGAAGAAAAGGGTATACCCTGTTTCGGACCGAGAGCAAATGCGGCTATAATTGAGGGCAGTAAGGTGTTTTCTAAAAACCTTATGAAAAAATACGGCATACCGACTGCAAAATATGAAGTGTTTGACGATATAAACGAAGCACTTAAATATCTTGATACCGCACCCATTCCCACAGTTATTAAAGCCGATGGGTTGGCACTCGGAAAGGGCGTTATAATTGCAAATACGTATGATGAGGCAAAGTCTGCGGTAATTTCAATTATGCAGGACAAACAGTTTGGTAAGAGCGGTGACAAAATAGTAATAGAAGAATTTTTGTCAGGTCCTGAGGTATCGGTTTTGTCCTTTACCGACGGCAACACGGTAGTGCCTATGGTATCTTCAATGGACCATAAGCGTGCAGGTGATAACGATACAGGTCTTAATACCGGCGGTATGGGAACGGTTGCACCTAATCCGTACTATACAAAAGAAGTAGAAAAAGAATGTATGGAAAAAATATTTTTGCCTACTGTCCGTGCTATGAAAAACGAGGGCAGAACCTTTAAAGGTTGTTTATATTTCGGTCTTATGATAACAAAGGACGGACCTAAGGTAATAGAGTATAACTGCCGTTTCGGTGACCCTGAAACTCAGGTTGTATTACCGCTTATGCAAAGCGACCTTTTAACCGTTATGCAGGCGGTAACAAACGAAAAATTAAATGAATGTGAAGTTAAGTTCAGCGATAAAAACGCCTGTTGCGTAATAATGGCGTCTGAGGGTTATCCGAAGTCTTACGAAAAGGGTTTTGAAATAACCGTACCGCAAGATTTAGACGATAAGGTATATATTGCGGGTGCTAAACTCAAAAACGGAAAACTGCTTACAAACGGCGGTAGGGTGTTAGGCGTTACCGCAATAGGCGATACCCTTAAAATGGCCGTTGATACCGCATACGGCTATGTAGAAAAAATAGATTTCAAAAATAAATATTTTCGCCACGATATAGGGGCAAAGGCACTAAAAGCCACGGAGGACAGGTAAATGGTATACAGAATTTTCGTTGAAAAACGTACGGAACTTGCAAACGAGGCAAATGCACTTTTATCGGAAGTAAAATCTTTGCTTGGTATAAATGCACTTGAAAATGTACGTATTATTAACCGTTACGATGCCGAAAACATCACAGAGGAACTCTTTAATTATTCGGTTAAGACGGTATTTTCAGAACCGCAACTTGATATTGCCAGTGCTGATGTTGACCTTGGCGGTGCGGTGGTTTTTGCAGTCGAGTATCTCCCAGGTCAGTTCGACCAGAGGGCGGACAGTGCGGCACAGTGTATACAGATAATTTCACAGGGTGAGCGTCCTTTAGTGCGTTCTGCAAAGGTTTATGCACTTTACGGCAATTTATCCGATAGCGATATAAAAGAGATTAAGAAGTACGTTATAAACCCTGTTGAAGCAAGGGAAGCGTCACTTGAAAAACCGCAAACCTTAAAAACAGATTATGAAATTCCCACTACCGTTAAAACACTTGACGGCTTTATAGATTTAAGCCGAGAGGAACTTAAGAAGTTTGTAAGCGATTACGGTCTTGCTATGGATACAGACGATATAGCGTTTTGTCAGGAATATTTTAGGTCGGAAAACAGAAACCCCACCATTACCGAAATCCGTATGATAGATACATATTGGTCTGACCACTGCCGTCATACTACATTTTTAACCGTAATAGACAGTGTTAAATTTGAAGACGAGTTGTTGCAAAAGACCTATGATGAGTATTTAGCCGTAAGAAAAGATTTAGGCAGAACAAAGCCGATATGCCTTATGGATATTGCTACCGTTGCGGTTAAATACCTAAAGAAAAACGGCAAACTCGATAAACTTGATGAGTCGGAAGAAATAAACGCCTGCACCGTTAAAATAAGTGTTGACGTTGACGGTGTAAGTGAGCCGTGGCTGTTGCTGTTTAAGAATGAAACACACAACCACCCGACAGAAATAGAGCCTTTCGGCGGTGCTGCTACCTGCATAGGCGGTGCTATACGTGACCCGCTTTCAGGCAGGTCTTATGTATACGGTGCTATGCGTGTTACGGGTGCGGCAGACCCCACAGTGCCCGTAAGCGAAACGATAGAGGGTAAACTTCCTCAAAGAAAGATAGTAACCACTGCGGCGGCAGGATATTCTTCCTACGGTAACCAGATAGGTCTTGCAACTGGTATAGTAGACGAGATTTACCACAAAGGATATGCCGCAAAGCGTATGGAAATAGGTGCGGTAATAGCGGCGGCACCGCAAGAAAACGTAAGACGCGAAGTACCGCAAGCGGGAGATATAGTTATACTCTTAGGCGGAAGTACGGGACGTGACGGTATCGGCGGTGCAACGGGTTCATCAAAGGCACATAACGCACATTCGGTTGAAACCTGCGGTGCAGAGGTACAAAAGGGTAACGCCCCCGAAGAACGCAAACTTCAAAGACTTTTCCGCAATAAGACCGCTTGTAGGCTTATTAAGCGTTGTAACGATTTCGGTGCAGGCGGTGTATCGGTTGCAATAGGCGAACTTGCGGACGGTCTTGAAATTGACCTCAATAAAGTACCTAAAAAGTATGAGGGACTTGACGGCACTGAACTTGCCATAAGCGAATCACAGGAGCGTATGGCGGTAGTTGTAGAGGCAAAGGACGTTGATAAATTCTTATCCCTTGCAAAGCAGGAAAACTTACAGGCGGTAGCCGTTGCAACGGTAAAATCCGAGCCAAGACTCGTAATGAATTGGAACGGTAAGAAAATTGTTGATATAAGCAGGGAATTTTTAAATTCCAACGGTGCCGAAAAGCATATAGATATTACCCCTGCAAAACCCGACTTAAAGGATAAGGATATAAAGGGCGGTTTCTTAGAAAACTACGAAAAAATCGCAGGCGACCTTAATATCTGTTCAAAGAGAGGTCTTTCCGAAAGATTTGACTCTACTATCGGTGCTGGTACGGTACTTATGCCGTTTGGCGGTAAGTATCAGTTGACGCCGATACAGGCAATGGTACAAAAAATCTCGGTTGAGAAAAAACATACCGACGATTGCTCACTTATGTCGTGGGGTTACAACCCGTTTATAACCGAGCAAAGTCCGTACCACGGTGCATATCTTGCGGTTGTTGAATCGGTTTGCAAACTTATTGCAACTGGTGCAAAATTTGAGGATGTATACCTCACTTTCCAAGAGTATTTTGAACACCCGAATACCGACGGTAAACGTTGGGGCAAACCGCTTTCTGCGTTACTCGGTGCATTTAAAGCACAAATGGAACTCGGTATAGGCTCAATAGGCGGTAAGGACTCTATGAGCGGTTCTTTTGAAGATTTAGACGTACCGCCCACACTCGTTTCATTTGCAGTAACCACCGAAAAGGTTAAGGATATCGTATCCCCCGAATTTAAAAAGGCAGGAAATAAGGTAATAATACTCTATCCCGAATTTGACAGTAAAACAAAACTTCCCGTAACAGACAGTCTGTTAAAATTATTTGATAAGGTATGCTCGCTTTTACGTTCAGGCAAAGCCGTTTCCTGTTATACTCCTACTATCGGCGGTATCGGTGAGGCTGTTATGAAGATGTCATTCGGTAACGGTTTAGGCTTTAAGTATAACGATAATATTACTCTAAATGATATTTTCGGTTATAACTATGCATCTTTCCTGCTTGAAGTTACCGATTGGGATAACGAAAGAGATGTAATAGGCGTAATAACCGATGACGGTGCTATTTTCTATAAAGACGAAAGCATTAAACTTTCAAGTCTTTTAAAGACTTATGAGGACAAGTTAGAGGGTGTATATTCCTGCAATATCCCCGATAGGAAGTCCGATATGCAAAACTTCGAATATAAGGCACAAAATCGTGTTTCACCGAGCATAAAGGTTGCAAAACCGAAGGTACTTATTCCTGCATTCCCCGGTACTAACTGTGAGTATGACAGTGCAAAAGCGGTAATGGACGCAGGTGCAGATGCCGAGATTATGGTTATTAACAACCTTACTTCCGACGGTATTAAGAGAAGCGTTGAAAAGTTTGCAGACCTTATAAAACAGTCACAGATGATATTTGTTCCCGGCGGTTTTTCAGGCGGTGACGAGCCTGACGGAAGCGGTAAATTTATAACTGCTTTCTTCAGAAATTCCGCTATTAAGGACGGCGTTACGGAATTACTCGAAAAGCGTGACGGTCTTATGTGCGGTATCTGTAACGGTTTCCAAGCACTTATTAAGTTAGGTCTTGTTCCCTACGGTAAAATAATTGATACCGATGAAAACTGTCCTACCCTTACGTTTAATACAATCGCACGCCACCAGTCGAGAATAGTAAGAACGAGAATAGCGTCCAATAAGTCGCCGTGGCTGTCGCTTATGAACGTAGGCGATATAGTAAACGTTCCTATCTCTCACGGTGAGGGAAGATTTTTAGCAGATGATAAACTTATAAAGTCGTTAGCCGAAAACGGACAAATCGCTACTCAGTATGTTGACCTTGACGGCAACGCTACAAGTGACGTACACTTTAATCCAAATAACTCTGCATATGCCATTGAGGGTATCACCTCTCCCGACGGCAGGGTATTCGGTAAAATGGGACACAGCGAGCGTGTAGGTGCAGGACTTTATAAGAACGTTTTAGGTAACTATGATATTCGTATGTTTGAATCAGCGGTTAAATACTTTAAAGGAGAGTAATTTTAATGGCTTATAAATCAGATATAGAAATAGCCCAAGAATGTAAAATGAAACCCATTACCGAAATTGCAGAAACGGCTCATCTTGATGAGAAGTATATAGAGCAGTACGGTAAGTATAAGGCAAAGGTAGACCCTTTGCTTTTAAAGGGAACCGACCGTAAAGACGGCAAGTTAATTCTTGTAACGGCAATCACCCCTACCCCTGCGGGCGAGGGTAAGACTACCACTACGATAGGTCTTGCGGACGGTCTTAAAAGAATAGGAAAAGACGTAACGGTTGCTTTGCGTGAGCCGTCTTTAGGCCCTGTATTCGGCGTAAAGGGCGGTGCCGCAGGCGGAGGATATGCACAGGTAGTACCAATGGAGGATATAAACCTGCACTTTACGGGTGACTTCCACGCAATAGGAGCGGCAAACAATCTTCTTGCGGCTATGCTTGATAACCATATTCAACAGGGAAACTCACTCGGTATTGACGTAAGAAAAATTACATGGAAACGTTGCGTTGATATGAATGACCGTCAGTTGCGGTTTATGGTAAACGGTATGGGCGGTAAATCTAACGGTATGCCGAGAGAGGACGGCTTTGATATAACGGTTGCAAGTGAGATAATGGCGGTATTTTGTCTTGCCACTTCTATTACCGATTTAAAGGAACGCCTTTCAAGAATAATAGTAGGTTATACCTATGATGATAAGCCCGTAACGGCAGGCGACCTTAAAGCGGTAGGTGCTATGACGGCTCTTTTAAAAGACGCCTTTAAACCTAACCTTGTTCAAACGTTAGAGGGCACACCCGCATTTGTACACGGCGGACCTTTCGCGAATATTGCACACGGTTGCAACTCGGTTATGGCTACAAAAATGGCTCTTAAGATGGGTGACTATACAGTTACGGAGGCAGGCTTCGGTGCTGACCTCGGTGCTGAAAAGTTTTTAGACATTAAATGCCGTATGGCATCCCTCGTTCCCGATGCAGTAGTGGTTGTCGGTACTGTAAGAGCGTTAAAAATGCATGGCGGTGTGGCAAAAAGCGAACTCACAACCGAAAGTTTAACCGCACTTGAAAGAGGAATACCTAATCTTTTGCGTCACGTTTCAAATATTAAGAATGTTTACAAACTTCCCTGCGTTGTTGCAATAAACCGTTTCCCGACCGATACCGATAATGAAATAGAGTTTATAATAAATAAGTGTAGGGAACTCGGCGTTAATACCGTTTTATCTACCGTTTGGGCAGACGGCGGTAAAGGCGGAGAGGAATTGGCAAAGGAAGTTGTAAGACTTTGTGAAGAAGAAAAAGGCGACTTTACATTCTCATATAACCTTGACAGCAGTATAGAGGAAAAAATCGAAGCGGTAGTAAGAAAGATTTACGGCGGTAAGGGTATACACATAACGCCAAATGCAAGAAAGCAGATAGAAACTCTTACAAAATTAGGCTTTGATAAATGCCCCGTTTGTATTGCAAAAACGCAGTACAGTTTTTCGGACGATCCGACTAAACTCGGTGCACCCGAAAACTTTAACGTAACTGTAAGAAATGTAAAAATTTCTGCGGGTGCAGGATTTATAGTAGCCCTTACGGGTGATATTCTTACAATGCCGGGACTTCCCAAAAAGCCTGCGGCGGAGAATATAGATGTTGATGAAAACGGAAAAATCACAGGTCTGTTTTAAGTAAAAATATTTTTGTAATACCTCCTGATTTTCAGGGGGTATTTTTGTATGTTTTTTGAGTTTAAATTCAGTATAAATAATGATATAATTAAAAGGTTAGGAGATGTAAGTAATGAATATACAAGGTTTTCAAAAAATGACACTTCTTGACTATCCTCAAAGGGTGGCTTGTACCGTGTTTACGGGCGGTTGTAATTTTCGTTGTCCGTTTTGTCATAACGCATCTCTTGTTACAGATATAAATTTAAAATCTGCCTTTAGTGAGGATGAAATTTTAGATTTCCTTAAAAAAAGGCAGGGCGTTTTAGACGGTGTTTGTATAACGGGCGGTGAACCCCTTTTGCAACCTGATATAAAGCAATTTATCATAAAAATAAAGTCATTGGGATATAAGGTAAAACTTGATACAAACGGCAGTTTCCCTGAAAAGCTAAAAGAACTTATTGACGAAAAGTTGATAGACTACGTTGCTATGGATATAAAGAACGCAAAGGAAAAGTATCCCATTACGGCAGGGATAACCAAAGATATAATGCCGTCTATTGAAAAAAGCGTAAAGATACTGCTTGAAAACAGGGTGGAATATGAGTTCAGAACTACCGTCACAGCACAGCACCATACGGTAGAAGATATTGAAAATATCGCCAAATGGATAAATGGAGCAAAAAAGTATTTTTTACAAGGGTTTGTGGATAGCGGGGAAATTTTAGGTGAAGATTCCTTGTCTGCACCTGATGAAAAAGAGCTAAAAGATATGGAAAAAACCGCTAATAATTACATTTTAACGCATATTCGTGGTGTAAAGTAAAAAAATATCAATATATTGTATTTATATATTGACAATGTACAATATATATGATATACTGTTAAGGCTCGATATTGTATGAAGGGAAGAATAAAGGATGTATAAGGTAGTTAAAAGAAACGGGGAAATAGTAGAATTTAATCTGCAAAAAATTAAGGACGCGATAATCAAGGCTTTTGATGCCTGCGAGAAGCAGTATCATACAGACGGTATTGATTTTATAGTTTTAAAGGTTATGGCGGACTTTGAGCCTAAGGTTGAAGACGGTCTTATCACGGTTGAGAAAATTCAGGACAGCGTTGAATCTGTTTTAGGTAAGGCAGGCTATGAGGATGTTGCCAAGGCTTACATTATATACCGCCGTCAGCATCAGAGTTTGCGTAACGTAAGTGATACGTTGCTTGACTATAAGTCAATAGTTGATAACTATTTAAAGATTAACGACTGGCGTGTAAAGGAAAATTCTACCGTTTCATATTCGGTAGGCGGACTTATTTTGTCAAACTCGGGTGCTATTACCGCTAACTATTGGCTTTCCGAAGTTTATGACGATGAAATCGGCAACGCACACAGAAATGCGGACATTCATCTTCACGACCTTTCTATGCTTACAGGATACTGTGCAGGTTGGTCGCTTAAACAACTTATTCAAGAGGGACTCGGCGGAGTTGAGGGTAAAATCACTTCTGCACCGGCTTCTCATCTGTCAACCCTTTGTAATCAAATGGTAAACTTCCTTGGCATTATGCAGAATGAATGGGCAGGTGCACAGGCGTTTTCTTCGTTTGATACCTATTTAGCACCCTTTGTTAAGATAGATAATTTAAGTTATAAAGAGGTAAAGCAGTGCGTACAGTCGTTTATTTACGGCGTTAATACCCCATCCCGTTGGGGTACTCAGGCACCGTTTACCAATATAACGCTTGACTGGGTTGTTCCTGCCGACCTTGCAGAACTTAACTGTATAATCGGCGGTAAAGAGGTAGACTTTAAGTATAAAGACTGTCAAAAGGAAATGGATATGGTAAACAAGGCGTTTATCGAAATTATGATAGACGGCGATGCTAACGGCAGAGGTTTCCAGTATCCTATACCGACATACTCTATTACGCGTAACTTTGACTGGAGTGAAACCGAGAACAATAAACTTCTCTTTGAAATGACTTCAAAATACGGTACACCGTATTTCTCAAACTATATAAATTCGGATATGGAGCCGAGCGATGTTCGTTCTATGTGTTGCAGACTTCGTCTTGATTTGCGTGAACTTCGTAAAAAATCGGGCGGTTTCTTCGGTTCGGGCGAGTCAACGGGTTCTGTCGGCGTTGTAACCATCAATATGCCGAGAATAGCATATTTGGCGGAAAACGAGGCAGACTTCTATGCCCGTCTTGACAAACTTATGGATATTGCGGCACGCTCACTTAAAATCAAGCGTAACGTTATAACAAATCTTCTTGAAAACGGACTTTATCCGTATACAAAGCGTTATCTCGGCAACTTCAATAACCACTTCTCAACAATAGGTCTTGTAGGAATGAACGAGGCTTGTCTTAACGCTAAGTGGCTGAGAAAAGACCTTACCAATATTGAGGCACAGAAGTTCACCGTTGATACACTTAATCATATGCGTGAGCGTTTGTCTGACTATCAAGAGCAGTACGGCGACCTTTATAACCTTGAGGCAACCCCTGCCGAATCAACGGCATTCCGTCTTGCAAAGCACGATTTAGAGAAATATCC
Organism: Clostridia bacterium; assembly: GCA_024404325.1. Taxonomy (GTDB): domain Bacteria; phylum Bacillota; class Clostridia; order Oscillospirales; family Acutalibacteraceae; genus UBA737. The sequence continues at coordinate 3,526 of JAKSQC010000036.1, read as the reverse complement.
CGATATTATAACCGCCGCAAAGAGTGATGACGATTCACCCTATTATACCAACAGTTCACATCTTCCTGTAGGTTATACTGAGGATATATTCACAGCCCTTGACATTCAGGACGATTTACAGACGCTTTATACGTCAGGTACTGTTTTCCACGCATTTTTGGGTGAAAAATTACCTGATTGGCAGGCGGCGGCTAATCTTGTACGCAAGATAGCAGAAAACTATAAACTGCCTTATTATACACTTTCTCCGACATACTCTGTATGTAAGAATCACGGTTATTTAACAGGTGAAGAAAAGGTATGTCCGAAGTGCGGTGCTGCTACAGAAGTTTACAGCCGTATTACGGGTTACTACCGTCCTGTTAAGAACTGGAATGACGGTAAAACTCAGGAATATAAAGACCGTAAGGTTTACAATTTGGGAAATTCAACCTTAACACATAACGGTCCTAAGTCTGATAGTCAAGAAGATACCTGCGAATGTGCAAAGGCAGAAAACGGCGTATATCTCTTTGCAACAACCACCTGCCCTAACTGTAAAATTGCCTGTGCAACCCTTGATAAGGCGGGCGTTAAATACGAAAAGATTTACGCTAACGAAGAACCCGAAAAGGCAAGGGAATTCGGCATTAAACAAGCACCGACACTTGTTATAGTTGATAACGGTGAAATGAGTAAATTTACAGGCGTTTCTGATATTAAGAAATATCTTAACAGTTAAGGTGAATTTATGGTTTACGATATTATAATCGTCGGCGGTGGCCCTGCGGGGCTTACCGCCGCTGTATATGCAAAAAGAGCAAATAAGAGTGTTCTTGTAATCGAAAAGGGTGCTTTTGGCGGTCAGATAACATTTTCGCCTAAAGTTGAAAATATATCGGGTTTTTCGGAAATTTCGGGTAACGAATTTGCAGAAAAATTGGTAGACCAAGCAATTTTTCAGGGTGCAGACTTTGAAAGTTGCGAGGTTTTAGGTATAAAAGACGGTAAAATAAAAACCGTCGTTACCGACGGCGGAGACTTTGAGGCAAAAGCCGTTATTATTGCAACGGGTGCAAAGCACAGGACTTTAGGTGTAGAAAATGAAGAAAAGTTTATAGGTGACGGTATTTCATTCTGTGCTGTTTGCGACGGTGCTTTTTATAAGGACGCTACCGTAGGTGTAGTAGGCGGTGGAAACTCAGCACTTCAAGAGGCACTGTTACTTTCCGAAATTTCAAGAAAGGTATACGTCATACAAAATCTTGATTACCTTACGGGCGAAGATAAACTTTGCGAGCAGTTAAAGTCAAAGAACAACGTAGAGATTATTACCGGTACGGTAGTAGAAAGTGTAATAGGCGACGATACATTTAAGGGCGTAAATTTAGATAAGAACGGTCAAAAAAGTAAACTTTCACTTGACGGACTGTTTATTGCAATAGGGCTTATCCCTCAAAACGAGCCGTTTGCTGAAGTTTTAGAACTTGATGACAGAGGTTATGCTAAAACCGATGAAACCTGTCTTACCAAAACAGACGGTATATTCGTGGCGGGAGATTGCAGAACTAAAAAAATACGACAGGTGGCAACTGCGTGTTCGGACGGTGCGATTTCGGCACTTGCCGCTTGTGATTACGTAGAAAATCTTTAATATAAAAATTTCCTCTTGAATTTTCAAGAGGAAATTTTTTATGCCTTATTCTATAGTAAGAATATCTGCAAAACCCGTAATATCAAATACTTCTTTGATATCGTCGTTTGCATTTTTTACAATCATACTGCCCTGCCTATTCATAATCTTTTGTGCCGATAAAAGCACACGAAGTCCGGCAGAAGATATGTACTCAAGTTTATCAAAATCAAGTATAAGTTCGCTAACGCCCTCTATTTCTGCGTTTATTTCTTCTTCAAGTTTCGGTGCGGTAGTTGTGTCAAGTCTTCCCACAAGGGATATCTCCAACTTGTTTTCGGTTTTATTCTTTATTATTTCCATACTTTTTCTCCTTTAAATAACCTTTGCAAAAAAATTATATCATTTATAAATTTATTTGTCAATTTTTTTATTCAATGATATATTAACAGCACAAAAAAGTATTAAAATGCTTGCGATTATAAGCAGGTGTGTAAGTCCGTTATGGTCAAAATACCAAATCATTTTAACAAGAGAATTCCGCTTTATTTGAAAATATCCCGCAGGGAGCATAGGCAACAACGCACAAAATAATATCCGTTCACCTATATGTCCCTTTTTGAAAGATTTTACTAAAATCAAGGCAAAACCTATAAGGGCAATAACCGTATTAAATATGGTAAGAAGTCTTATTGAATCAAAGTTGTAAACCCTTATAAGTATTTGTGTGATTATGTATGCTATAAGGCTTATTAAATGAATTGTAATTATGTGTTTTTTCTGCGGTTTTTTATCATCTGAAAAAATTGACAGTGCAACGAGAAAAAAGCAGTCAAAAACTTCAAAAAGCAGTATGTAAAGCGGTAACCACACAATCTGTTTTGAAAGTTCACTTTTGCAGAAATAATGCACGGTAAAACCTAAAAAACAAGAAACGCAGAGGGTTGCAAAAAAGCAAAGCCACCACTGTTTTTGCAGTTTTAACATAGTCTTCTTTTTAAAAAGCAGTATTATCATAGGTATAATGATAATACCCATCGCAAGGTCTGAAAGTGCACCCGTAAGTTCTGCCTGTTTTAATATTTCTTCCATTTTCTTATCACCTTTTTAAGTAAGTTGCCATTTTATCGGCTCTTGTCCGTTTTCTGCAAGTATTTCATTGGTCTTTGAAAAATGCCTGCAACCGAAAAAACCGCCGTATGCGGAAAGCGGACTCGGGTGTACCGTTATGAGTTTTTTATGTATGGGGTTAGTGATTATCTCTGCTTTCTTTCTTGCATTTGCACCCCAAAGCAGAAATACCACGGGTGTTTGTTTGCGGTCAAGTTCAAGTATTACCCTGTCGGTAAATTTCTCCCAACCCATTCCTTTATGACTGTTGGCAACTCCCGAACGCACCGTGAGTACGGTATTAAGAAGTAACACTCCCTGTTTTGCCCAAGAAGTCAGTTCGCCGTGAGGGGGTGTGGGGGCCCCAAAATCGTCATTTAATTCCTTAAATATATTTTTAAGTGACGGCGGAGGCTCTACGCCTTTTTTAACCGAAAAGCAAAGACCGTGTGCCTGACCTACCTCGTGATACGGGTCTTGACCTATAATTACCACCCTTGTTTTTTCATAAGAGGTATATTTAAGTGCGTTAAAAATATCGTACATATCGGGGAAAACAGTATGCGAAGAATACTCGCTTTTTAAAAACGCTCGAAGTTTTTTATAGTACGGTTTTTCCCATTCGTCTTTTAGTATTTCGTCCCAATCATTGCCGATATTTACCATTACTTTGCCCCCTAAATTATATCGTACACCTAGATTATACCGCTGCTGTGGTAAAGTGACGGTGTTATCATAACCGAATATCCTCTGCCGTTATCACTTGTCCACTCTACGGTATGTCTTCTCGGTACTGCCGAGGCA
>JAKSQC010000035.1 GCA_024404325.1 Clostridia bacterium | reverse complement strand
GCGGGCGTGTTCCGTAACGAAGTGCTGCGAGTTGAGCAAGACCGCGAGGCTCACTGTTACTCGGCATTAGGAATAAATCTGAACCTGCATAAATTTTGTGTGCAAGATTGGTATCAAAGCCGAGTTTTAAACCTACCTTATCAGGATAACGCTGTGCCATTTCGTGGAAAAAGGTTTCAAATTCCCATTCGCCTGAGCCTAAAATTACAAACTGCAAATCTGCTTTAAGCATTTCTTCAAATACACATTTTACAAGGTCAATGCCCTTATGTTTTACAAGTCGTGTAACCATACCGATAATCGGTACATCTGCTTTCTCAGGAAGTCCTAAATCTTTTTGCAGACACTTTTTATTATACGCTTTTCCCGACATATCACTGACGGAAAAATTCTTATATATCATTTCGTCAGTTTCGGGGTTATATACGTCATAATCAATACCATTTACAATACCCGTAAGTTTGAAAGTAAACTCTTTGAGAATATTATCAAGACCGTGCGAATAATACGGGTCAAGTATTTCATGTGAGTATGTCGGTGATACGGTAGTAATCTTATCAGCACACTGAATTGCACCTTTCATAAGATTAACACAATCGTCATACTCTACTATACTTTCTCTGCCCTCAGGAAGTCCTAATACGTCGGAATAAAGTTCATGTCCGTATTTTCCCTGATACTGTATGTTATGAATTGTAAACACCGTCTTAATATCGGAAAATATCGGGTTTTCGCGGTAGTATTCATTAAGATAAACAGGTATCATAGCAGTCTGCCAATCGTTGCAGTGAATTATATCGGGCTTAAAACCTATATGAGGAATTATCTCAAGGACTGCTCTCGAAAAAAACGCAAATCTTTCCGCATCGTCATAATGTCCGTAAAGACCGTCGCGTTTAAAATAATACTGATTATCAATAAGATAGTATATAACACCGTCAATATGTGCCTCAAATATTCCGCAGTACTGTCTACGCCATGAAACGGGTACCGTAATACTGCAAATAAAATTCATTTTTTCTTTTAAATCTTCTCTTATACTGCTGTAAAGTGGCATAACAACTCTACAACCGACAAGTCTTCTTCTAAGCGCCTTAGGCAACGCTCCCGCAACGTCCGCAAGACCTCCCGACATCGCAAACGGATATGCCTCACTTGATGCAAATAATACCTTCATATAACTCTCACCTTATAATGTTTGATTTTTCTTTACTAAAAAGGTCTTTTTTGATGTTCCCTTTAATATCATATCTGCACCTATTGATGCATCTTTATCGGAAATTACATAATCTAACTGTGCATTTTCTGCCACACTTACACCCTGCATCAGTATACTGTTTTCTATAACAGCACCCTTTTCTACCTTTACGCCCCTGAAAAGAATACTGTTTTTAACAGTACCGTCTATTATGCAACCGTCTGCAATTAAACTGTTTTCTACGTTAGATTTTGTACCGTAGCGTGTTGGCATATCGTCCCTTGTTTTTGTAAAAATAGGACGTTCTTTATTAAAAAAGTCATGCCTTACATTATCATCTAATAACATTCTGTTTGCCTCAAAATATGTTTTCTCACTGTCAATAACCTCGGCAAAACCTTTATGACAAAAGCCGTATATCCTGAGTTTTGATACCTTGGGAGCAAGTATATCCCTGTTTATTCCCAAACTTTCGCTGTTATAAGCATCTTCAATCAGTTCGACTAACAATCTACGGCTTATTACCATAATACCAAGACTGTAGTTGGCATTGCCGTTTATCTGTTTTGTAGGAAATTCTATTGAATTCACACGTCCGTCATCAGCAAATGACAAAAGCATAGTATCAGGATGATTTTCAGGGAAACGTCCGTTGTGATAAACCACCGTTACATCGGCATGGGTTTCAATATGATGATTGACAGCCTCGGCAATGTTTACGTTCGCCACAACTTCACTTTCAGATATAATCATATATTCACAGTTGCAACGATTGATAAAGTCCATTGCACCTTTAATTGCTTCAATATAACCGTTATAGCGTTTTGCACCCCTAATATTATAAGGCGGGAGAATACGAAGTCCGCCACTTTTACGGTCAAGGTCCCAATAAATACCGCTTCCTATATGGTCCATCAGTGAACGGTAATTTTCCTTGGTGATAACACCTACATTTGTTATTCCCGCATTGACAAGATTTGAAAGTGAAAAATCTATAAGTCTGTAACGTCCGCCAAAGGGTACAGATGCCATAGAACGTTTACTCGTAAGTTTTTCGAGCAATTCATCATAAGAGTTTGCAAATATAATTCCTGCAACTGCTGATGCTCTCATATCTTCACACCCTCCAAAACATCATTTGTTATCATATTTTTTGCACCGATAACTGCATTTTTTCCAATGTTTATACCGTCACCGATAACGGTTATTCCCCAATCACTTTCAGTGGCTTGCGGGTCTTCACCTATTTTGGCATCTTCGCCTACTATGACATTTTCCGCAATAATAGAATACTTGACACTTGCTCCCTTCTTTATCACGGCACCCGGCATTACAAGCGAATACTCAACGCTAGCCCCTTCTTCTACCGTCACATTTTCAAAAAGTATAGAATAATCAAGTTTTCCGTAAACCTCACAACCGTCGGTAACAAGCGAATTTTCAACAGCTGATGTTTTTGATATATACTGCGGAGGTAAACTGTTTGTTCTTGAATATATTCTCCATGCCTCGTCCGATAAATTAAGGTTGATTTTCGGATTTAAAAGGTCAAGGTTTGCCTCCCACAGTGAATCTACTGTACCAACATCTTTCCAATAATCGGCAAATCTATATACCATAAGTTTCTCTTTTGCATTTAACATTGCGGGAATTATATCTTTACCGAAGTCGTTTGAAGAATTCACATTATTTTCATCTTCAGTAAGATATTTTTTAAGTTTATCCCATGAAAAAACATATATTCCCATCGATGCAAGATTACTTTTAGGATTTTTCGGTTTTTCCTCAAACTCATATATACTTCCGTCAGGGTTGGTGTTCATAATTCCAAAACGCGACGCTTCTTCAGGCTCTACTTCCAATACCGCTATAGTACAGGCAGCATTATTACTAATATGCTCACTTATCATTTTGGAATAATCCATTTTATAAATATGGTCGCCGGAAAGTATCAATACATATTGGGGGTCATATCTGCTAATAAATTCAAGGTTTTGGTAAATTGCATTTGCAGTACCTTTATACCAGTCTCCGCCCTTTTGACCTTGATACGGAGGTAGAATATGCACCCCGCCGTTTTGCCTGTCAAGGTCCCACGGCTTGCCTGAACCGACATAATCGTTAAGTTCAAGAGGCTTATACTGTGTGAGTATTCCCACTGTATCAATACCTGAATTTATACAGTTTGAAAGCGGAAAATCTATAATTCTGTATTTTCCGCCGTACGGTACGGCAGGTTTTGCTATTTTACCGGTGAGAACGCCAAGACGACTTCCCTGACCTCCTGCCAACAGCATTGCAACACATCTCTTTTTTACCACGATAACATCTCCCAAAATCTTTTCAAATATTAGAAATATAACTGTATATGATACTAAAAAGTAATGAATTTTATTCCTTATTATTAACAGATTTACGTTTTGCAGGTACTTTATAATATGTTACGGAAAGTGCCGGTATATCAATTGAGATAGAATTATTATAGCCGTGCATAGTTATTTCATCACTTTTATAACTTATAAGTTTTTCAGTGCTGCCGCCGTACTTTTTAAGGTCGCTTGTAAATACCTGACGGTAACTTCCTTTTTTAGGTACACCTATTCTGTAATCACTTCTGCTCACAGGAACAAAGTTGCAGACACATATTATTTCATTACCCTGCTTATTAATTTTCCTAAAAGATATTATGCTTTGTGTAAAGTCATCATTTGATATCCAAGAAAAGCCTTCCCAAGAATAGTCAACTTCCCAAAATGCAGAAGTTTTAAGATAGAAGTTATTAAGGTCTTTTACAAACTCAAGCATACGTTTATGCGTTTCGTAATCAAGCAACAACCAATCAAGAGCCTTTTCATAATTCCATTCAATAAACTGTGCAAATTCCTGCCCCATAAACAAGAGCTTTTTGCCCGGATGTGCCATCATATAGGTATAAAAAGCACGCAAATTATTAAACTTTGCGTCATACTCACCCGGCATTTTATTTATCATTGAACATTTACCGTGTACCACTTCATCGTGTGAGATGGGAAGAACAAAGTTTTCGGAAAATGCATAGAAAAAAGAAAATGTCAGACAGTCATGATTGTGTTTTCTGAAAAGCGGGTCTAATGACATATATCTTAACATATCATTCATCCAACCCATATTCCATTTAAAGTTAAAACCAAGACCTCCGTCATGAGGCGGTTTTGTAACAAGCGGCCAAGCAGTAGATTCCTCTGCTATCATCATAACGGTAGAGTCTGCATTAAATGCCGCTATATTTACCTGTTTTAATAACTCAACGGCGTCAAGATTTTCTCTGCCACCGTAAGAGTTCGGTATCCAATCTCCGCCCTGTCTGCCGTAATCAAGATATAACATAGATGCAACTGCGTCAACCCTGAGTCCGTCAACGTGAAATTCCTTTATCCAATATACAGCACTCGAAATTAAGAAACTCATAACTTCGGGTTTTCCGTAATCAAATACCGCCGTTCCCCATTCCTTATGCTCACCTTTTCTCGAATCTGCATACTCATAACAGGCAGTTCCGTCAAACCTGTAAAGTCCGAATTCGTCTTTCGGAAAATGTGCAGGTACCCAATCAAGAATTACACCTATTCCCTCTTTGTGCATTATATCAATAAATTTTTTAAATGCCTCGGGTGTGCCGTATCTTGATGTAGGTGCAAAGTATCCTGTTACCTGATAACCCCAAGATCCCTCAAACGGATGCTCAGTTACAGGCATTAGTTCTACGTGCGTATATCCCATCTTTTTAACATATTTTGAAAGTTCGTTTGCTAATGTAATATAGTCATAAGTATTACCATCTTCATAACGTTTCCATGAGCCTAAATGAACTTCATAAATATTAACAGGCGATTCGTAAATATTCTTATTTTTTTTATGCTCTCTCCATTCTGTGTCTGTCCAAATAAAATCGGTGTCGGGATAAATTTTTGACGCGTTGTTCGGAGCGGTTTCAAAATGCCTTGCATAAGGGTCGCTTTTAAGAGTAACCTTGCCGTCCGAAGACTTTATTGCATACTTATAACAGTCATATATTTTAAGACCGCTTATTTTAGTTTCCCAAACACCGCCGGAAATAAGCGTCATACTGTTTTTATCAACATCCCAATTGTTAAAGTCCCCTACAACGCTTACGGCAACGGCGTTTGGTGCCCATACTCTGAAGGTTACAGAATTATCGCATATAAAAGAACCTAAGTATTTATATACATCATTTTTTATGCTACAACCGAAATCATCAAAATATCCGTTCATTGAATAATTTTATCCTTTCATATATAAATGCTTATAAATATATACTTATTATAACACCGTTACACTGAATTTTCAACCAAATTTTGTAAAAAATATGAAATATGTTTTAATAATTCATTTGTGTATTTGTTACAAATACCCAAATTTCGACATATAATTTCACCTAAATATATTTTAAACAGCTAAGCATAAAAAATACAGCCGGCAATCATACCGACTGTATTTTAAAAATTAAATCACATTGATGCTAAATTGTTTTTTAAGTTCTGAAGTTGTGAACGCAACTGGGTCGGAAGCTTATCGCCGAACTTTTTATAGTGCTCTTCTATTTCTTCAGCCTCTTTTGTCCAAACATCTTTATCAACTTTAAGAATTGATTTTAAGGTATCAAAATCAACGTCAAGGTCTGTAAGGTCGATGTCTTCGGGCTTCGGTACATAACCGATTGCAGTTTCAACTGCGTCTGCTTTTCCCTCGCAACGGTCAATTATCCAGTTAAGGACACGCATATTGTCACCGTATCCCGGCCATATAAAGTCACCCTCGTCATTTGTACGGAACCAGTTTACATTAAATATCTTAGGTGCTTTATCTCCGAGTTTTTTGCCCATTTCAAGCCAATGTGCAAAATAGTCACTCATATTGTAACCGCAGAACGGAAGCATTGCCATCGGGTCACGGCGTACAACACCTACCGCACCTGCCGCAGCAGCGGTGGTTTCAGATGCCATTGCAGAGCCTATAAATACACCGTTTTCCCAAGATTTCGACTGATAAACAAGCGGTGCACACTTTGCACGGCGTCCGCCAAATATAATAGCAGAAATCGGAACGCCCTCGCCCTTATCAAATTCATCTGATATACAAGGACAGTTCTTTGCAGGTGCTGTAAATCTTGAGTTCGGATGTGCTCCGTAGGTGGACTTATCAGCTTTATCAAACTTAGATGCGTCCCACTTATTGCCTTTCCAATCAAGTGCATTAGCAGGCGGGGTATCATTAAGTCTTTCCCACCAAACGGTATTATCATCAAGATTTAACGCAACGTTTGTAAATATTGTATTCTTTTTAGTGCTCTCAAGTGCATTGAAATTAGAGTGTTCGTTAGTTCCCGGTGCAACGCCGAAGAAACCGTTTTCAGGGTTGATAGCGTAAAGTCTTCCGTCAGGGCCTATCTTCATCCAAGAAATATCGTCGCCAACAGTCCAAATCTTATAGCCCTTATCTCTTAAATACTTAGGTGGAATGAGCATTGCAAGGTTGGTCTTTCCGCAGGCAGACGGGAATGCCGCCGCTATATAACGAATTTCGCCTTTGGGGTTTTGAAGTCCCAAAATAAGCATATGTTCTGCCATCCAGCCTTCTTTCCAGCCCTGATATGATGCAATACGAAGTGCAAAACATTTCTTACCCAAAAGAACGTTACCGCCGTAAGCAGAATTAACCGAAATAATTGTATTATCCTCGGGAAAATGACAAATATAGCGGTTTTCTGGGTCAACGTCACACTTGGCGTGAAGACCGCGTACCCAATCATTACTGTCCCCGAGTACTTCGAGTACTTTATTTCCAACCCTTGTCATAATAGCCATATTAAGAACAACGTAAATAGAGTCTGTTACCTCAATACCTATTTTAGCAATAGGTGAGCCTATAGGTCCCATTGAATACGGAATAATATACATTGTTCTGCCTTTATATGTTCCACGTGCTATATTATAAAGTTTCTTATACATTTCTTTAGGGTCACACCAGTTATTCGTAGGACCAGCATTTTCTTTACTTCTGCTACAAATAAAAGTACGGTCTTCAACACGTGCAACATCATTAGGAAGTGTTCTGTGGAGATAACAACCGGGAAGTTTTTCCTCGTTTAGTTTTATCATCTCGCCTGTTTTTACTGCTTCGGCACGAAGTGACTCAAGTTGTTCTTCACTGCCGTCTATCCAAATAGTTTTATCAGGCGTCAAAAGTTCTTTCATTTCGTCAAGCCATTTTATTACTGTTTTATTATCGGTCATATCATTTCCTCCTTATAACAGACCCAAATTCTCGCCTTATACATTATAATACCCTAATTTACAAATGTCAATAAACATATACCAATATTTTATATTTCTTGACAAAATCACCGTAAAATTATAAAATATAGAAAGACGTATAAAAAGGGATGATGTAAATGTCGGTTGGATTTAGAAAAAGTTTGTTTGGTTTTAACAGTGATGACGTAATGAACTACATACAGAAAACACATAAAGAGTTTTCACAAAAAGAAACAGAACTTAATGAAATAGCAGACCAACTCAAAAGTGAACTTAACAGTATAAAGCAAGAACTCGAAGAATTAAAAATTCAAAAAGAAATGACCGAACGTGAACTCAAAGAATACACGGATAAGCAAGAAGAAATCGAGAGACTTTCTCAAAATATCGGTAAACTCTATTTAGTTGCACAAACAAACGCAAAGGCAATTATGAAAAATTCCGAAGAGAACTTGGAAAACGCCCGCAAAGAAGTTGACGGCAATCTTTCAAAAATTGACGAGGCACATAGGTCGCTTGAAGAATTAAAGGAAAAGATTTTGCGTACTTCTACCGATTTCGCAGTTCAGGTTGACGGTCTTATTTCTTCACTTTCAAGCACACGTTTGCAAATTGAGGATAATATAAACAACAGTAATGAAAAATCCGAAGAATTTAATTCGGTATATGTGCAATTGACAAAATGAAAGAATATAAAGTTACGGTAAAAGAACTGAAAAATATTTGTCCTCTTTTAAGTGCAGGAAATAAGGTTTATCTTTCGGGAACGGTATACACCGCCCGTGATGCGGCACATAAACGTTTTTTTGAACTTTTAGAGCAAAACAAAACTCTTCCGTTTGAAACAGAAAATGCGGTTGTTTACTACGCAGGCCCTACCCCCACTCCGCAGGGTTTGGCAATAGGCAGTTGCGGTCCTACCACATCTTCAAGAATGGATACCTATGCACCCCTTCTCTACGATATGGGCGTTACCGCCACTATTGGTAAAGGTGAACGAAACAGTGAGGTTATTGACGCAATTATAAGGAATAAAGCCGTATATTTATGTGCTATCGGCGGTGCGGGTGCTCTTGCATCTATGAGTATTACCGAGTGTAACGTAATAGCCTTTGATGATTTAGGTTGTGAATCTGTTAAAAGGTTAGAATTTAAAGATTTTCCTTTAATAGTCGGAATTGACTGCAACGGCGGAAACATATTTAAACATTAAAAATTTAAGGGACTCAAAAGAGAGTCCCTTTTTTCTATCTTCTGCCGAAAATATACAGTATATCTCCTACCCTTTCTCTAAGCGGAAAGTATTTATAATAATCTTTAAAAAACCAAAGTTTCAGTATACCGAATAAACTAAGTGTTGTAAGTGAACGCAGTCGTTCACCGCAAAGTCTTACAAGTCCGTCATTCCCCGTACAGGCATAAACAACCCTTGCACCTGCCAATTTTTCTGTTGCTATCTGAGTACGGCTTTGCGGTTTTATTTCAAGACCTATTGCATTACCTGAGTGTATTCTGTATTTTATTAGCGGTGCATCATAAAAGTAAAGCAAATTTTTGGCAGACGCCATAATATTCAGTTCATAATCATGAGGAAGTATACATTCGGTGTTTTTAACGTATTCCTGGGTAAGTTCACGCCTTACCGCCATTGTACATCCGGGAGAAATGTTGCAGTGAATAACCGTAGAAAGTTTTATTTTCGTAAGTTGTTTTTTTAAAGTCTCATCAATCAGACCGTAATTATTTTTCCCTCTTTTATAATTCTTATCATCTTCTACCCCATCACCGTCAATTACCTTAAACGAATAATTACCGGCAAGTATATCGGGGTTTGTCTAAACATTACTTGATATACTCGCTATCGTATCTTCACACCAATCGTCATCTTGGTCACAAAGAAAAATAATATCACCCGTAGCAAGTGACAACGCTTTTTTGAAATTTTGCTTAAACCCTAAATTTTCTTCATTTACCGTAAGTTTCCAATCATAAAGCCCATTTTCTGTTATAAAATCTTTTATAATTTCTACCGTATTATCGGTAGAAACGTCATCTACTATAATTACCTCATCGGGTTTTCTAATCTGCTTTAACAGTGAACTAAGCTGTGTTTTTATAAACTTCTCACCGTTATATGAAGTCATAGCCACAGATATTTTCAGCATAATCATCTCCCGCAATTAAGTAATGCTATTTTACCATATAATCACAAAATTTACAAGCACATTAACCGCAGGCAATAAATAATATTATTTCAAATCTCCCGTTGACGGGTTATCTATCAGTTTACCGTCCTTATCAAAACGCGAGCCGTGGCAGGGACAGTCCCATGTATGCTCGACAGAGTTCCATTTTAAAGCACAGCCGAGGTGCGGACAGCGTTTTTTAGCAGGTGTAAGCAGATTTACCGCCGACTCAAAAGCATTTATACAAAGTTGAGGATGTAAAATACTTCTCGACGGTGAAAAAAGTTCGGTATACGGGTTGTTTTTTCCCTGCACCATATCACACAAAATCATAGCAGATACCATAGATGAAGTCATACCCCATTTATTAAAACCTGTTGCAACGTACAAATTTTCGGTATTAGCAGAATATCTGCCTATATACGGTATACCGTCAAGTGTCATACAGTCCTGCGTAGCCCAAAAGTACTTTTCCTTTGCATTAGGATAGTATTTTTTTGCAAATTCTCTGAGTTCTCTAAAGTTTCCGCCTTTTTTCCCCGTTCTGTGCGAACCTCCGCCCAAAAGCAAAAGATTATCATAATTTCTGAATGACAAACCGCTTTGCAGTTCATCAACATACATTCCGTCAAGCCTTTGTGCGTTTTCAAGTGCCAAAACATAAGAACGGTGTTGATACATCTTTATATAGTAACTTCCGTGTTTATTTATAAAAGGAAAATGAGTTGCAACTATTATTTTTTTAGCCTTAATTTTGCCGTGTCCCGTAATCGCAACAGTACCTATAAGTTCACAAACTTTCGTATTCTCATAGATATTAAGACCTTTTGATATTTGTGATATAAATTTAAGAGGGTTAAACTGTGCCTGATTTTTAAACCGTACCGCACCTGCTACCGAAAACGGCAAGGGCAAGTTATCGGTAAATTTTGCATTAACACCTATTTTTTTAAGGGCAATTACTTCTGTTTCGATTTTTTCACGGTCATCAATAGAATAAACATAAGAGTCCTTATGTTCAAAATCACAGTCAATATCTTTACAAATTTGAGTGAAACTTGCGAGTGCTTTTTGATTTGCTTCAAGATACAGTTTTGCCTTTTCTATACTGTTACTTTTAATTAACTTATCATAAATAAGTCCGTGTTGCGACGTTATTTTTGCAGTAGTATTTTTTGTAATACCGTTACAAAGCGTTTGAGCCTCAACAAGTACATAATCAATACCTGCGTTTTGCAGTGTATTGGCACACAGTATTCCCGCCATACCACCGCCTATAATTAAAACGTCTGTATTTATATCACCGTTTAATGTATCAAACTTACTAATCTCAGCAGTATCCGTCCACAATGAATTCATAAAATACCTCCAAGTGTTTTTATGAATATTGTTTGTCACTATTTAATTTAAAATACAAAGATATTAGTTTACAGGAAAAGGTTAAGATTTTGTTTTATATAAAACAGACTCAGACAGTCTGCGAACAGAAAAGCCGGAGCCGAAATTTTTGAGGGTGGTAATTAAATTTGAATGTAATTATCAGTCAACTTGAATAATAGCATTCACTTTCTCTTCCCTCGTATGGACAAGAAGAACAGTACCAAGATGTTGAAACATGATGGCAGGTACCGTCTGACCAACGCGACGAGCAACCAGACGATAAATTACCAATACCCTCATTATAAGCATCCTTATACACTTGTAAATCTTTGTAATATACATCGTAACCATCATCGTAATCTTCATCGTCATCAATATCATCATAATCATCATTGCATGTCGAGGCGTTATCCAATTTATTGATTTCCTCTATTGCTATCGAAATAGCATAGTCTAAATTGTCATAATACTCTTGAGAAATAGAATGCTCTGTTTTGAAACACCGCATTGTTTTTAAAAAATAGTTCCAACCTTTTAAATTGAATCCATTTAAAGGAGATTGACAAGCTAACCATAAATATAACGCATCACCATCTTTATTATCAACATTTTCAAGAATGTCAATTACTTTCTTGTATATAGATAAATTTTCTCTTTCTGTTTTTAATGTTCTGTCAATTTCACCATATACCTTTTTTGCAAGAATTGTTGCTGCTTCTTTATGTCCTAAATTGGCGGCTTCTTCTAACTTTTTATAGTCAATTTGCTCACCTGAAGTAGCAACCAAGAAAATTTCGTTTGCTTTTATTAAATTTTTTGCTTTTTCTTCCGCTTTGATTCTTGCATCCTCTTCCTTTCCTTTTTCTATTAAATAATTTTGACATTTTTTGCAAAATTCCCCGTTGGTATATGAGGCAGACATATCAAAATCAGGAGAAAGGAGACAATAATAATAAAACAATAAAAAACCGGCAATTGCATAAATTAATATAATCGACCCTGCTTCTTTTTCGAATTCGCTATACGGAATTGTCAATACACCTGCGTAAATCATGCCGCAAGCTTGTAAAAGCATTAAGAAAAATATCCAACCAAAACCATCACCGCTTTTTTCATTTTTAGCCAAATTATAAAGACAATTTGCTTTTTCAATCAATGTATCATTTTTGTTTATTGATATATCCGTTTTTCGTTTTGCTACTTTTTTCAAGGTAATAGAAAACAAAATTTCGATACAAAGAAAGATAATTGCTAAAATTAAGTATCCTATTTTTGGAGAGCAATTGCACAATGAACAAACCGTATTGTGCAATGGCGTAATATAACCACTCATCAAAACCGTACTTTTATACGAATCAATTAAAGATAACAAAATGCAAGCAAAACTAAATGAAATAATAACCGGTGATATAATTCTTAATATATTTAATTCTTTTTTTCTGTTTTTAATACATAGTTCATTTTTATATGCAAACGTAACACTGTCAATATTATGATCTGTAATTTTCCACTCTGTATTGTCCATGCTTAAAATCATCCCTCTTCATTATTTTATAATATGTAAACGCTTATGGCGTATTTTACATCTTGAGCCCCCTTAAAATAAAAAAATGCGTCAACCGAAGTCAACGCACCGAAAACGCAAACTCCGATTGTCGCCAAACAAAATCTAAATAGAAATGGGATATTACTCTCAAATCATACCTTTAGTGGAGCTTGCAGTTTTACCAAATTCCATAAAGATATAATTTGTTTAATAGAGCATATTATCCCTATAAAAAGATAAAATACCCCTACTTCTATTATTCGATTTTGTTTGGCAAAATTATTATATCATTAGTTAAAATAAAATGCAATAAATTTTTAAAAAACATCAGAATAATGAAAAAGTGAAAACCCGAAAGTTTTACCAATCGGTGAAACGTTCGGGTTTGAAAATGTTGTAATTAGGCTATGAAACAGCAAAATTATCAAGGCGAAGCCTTGCATATCATCCGTTCACAGAACGGTATATCATCAAAACGGAGTTTTGTATATCAACATTGCGAAAGTAAATACACGCTAATGCGTGATGATATACGCCTGACGGCAATTATATACAGTCTACGACTGATGATATACCATCGCTTTCGCAATGGATAAAAAATCCCCGTTCTTAAGGAACGAGGATTTTTGGTGCCGCTGACCGGACTTGAACCGGTACGGTGTTGCCACCGAGGGATTTTA
>JAKSQC010000034.1 GCA_024404325.1 Clostridia bacterium | reverse complement strand
GACCCGAACGGTGCTAACATTGACGTAACAGATTGCTACACCTTTACTACCGAAGGCGGTACTCTTAAAATCAACAAACGTGAGGTAACACTTACTTCAGGCAGCACAAAGAGAGAGTATAACGGTTTACCGCTTACAAATTCTGACGTAACAATAACAGGCGATGGTTTTGTTGACGGTGAAGGCGTTAATACCTTAACAACCGCACAGATATTAAATAAAGGCAAAACCAAAAACACCTTCTCTTACAGCTTCAAAGCAGGTACCAAAGAGGGTAACTATGCTATAACAAAGGTTGAAGGCGATTTAGAGATAACAGCCGTACAGGCACAGGTTACTGTAAAAGTTGCAGGTGACAAGAAGACCTTTACTTATGACGGTAATGCTAAAAAGGCTGAGGGTTATACTGTTACCGACATTTCAAATTCACTTTACGCCGAAGGAAATATTGATTTTAACGGTACTGCAAAGGTTGAAAAGACCAACGCCGGAACCTATCCGATGGGTCTTAAAGCGGCAGATTTTGCAAACAACAGCGACAACTTTGCAAATGTTAAATTTGTTGTAACCGACGGCGAACTTAAAATCAGCAAGGCAAACGCTACTTCACTTGACGCTACCGGTTATGAAGGCACTTATGATGCTAAGAACCACGATGCTATTACCGGTGCCGAGGTTAAAGGTGACGTTAAGGGTACTAAGTGGACTTACAAGTATAAGGACAGCAAGGGTACTATTACAGATACTATACCTCAGGTTAAGGATGCAGGCGAATACGAATATACCGTAATTGCTTCAAATGAAAACTATGAGGATATTGAAACAAAGATTACCGTAAAGATTAGTCCTGCTACCATCAAGGTTAAAGCTGATGACAAAGAGCAGATAATCGGCGAAGAAAAAGCAGAACTTACCTACACCTATGAAAATCCGATTATGGGCGAGGGACCTGTATTTAGCGGTAAACTCAGCACCGATGCTAAAGATGAGCGTGGTAAGTACGATATCAAGCAGGGCGATTTAGCACTCAAAGACGGAGAAGGCTTCAAAGCTTCTAACTACAAGATTGAGTACACCCCTGCAATTTATAAGGTATTGCTTAAAGACTTTACTCTTGATGTTGATGTTGATAAGAAGGTTGCAAAAGTAGGAGACACCATTACCTACACAATTACTGTTAAAAATACCGGTGATGTTGACTATAAGAACCTTACTGTTAAATCTGACCTTCTTGGTATTACAGAGTTAATCAAGTCATTAAAGGTTGGCGAAGTATGGACAAAGCAGTTTACCTATGTTGTTAAACCTGAAGATGCAGGAAAAGACATAGTCAACACTGTTACGGCTTACGATGAAGACAACAATGAGCTTGCAGTTAAGAAGAGTACTGCTACTACAATTGAAATCCCCGTAAGTCCTAAGACGGGCGATACAACCAATCCCTTTACTATGCTTATTCCTATGCTTGTTTGTGCATCTTACATCTCTATGTATTCACGCAAGAGAAGACAGTCAAGATAAGAATAAACATTTAAACTAATTAGTTTTAACACCCTACGAAAACCGTAGGGTGTTATTTTTGCGGAAAAATTTACAAATTAAAGTTGTTTGTACAGCATTTTGGTGGTATAATAATATAAATTCCGTTTTAGGGGGACAAAGAAGTATGAGGTTCCTTATACTTTCGTGTAATACAGGCGAAGGTCATAATTCTGCCGCAAGGGCAATAAAGGAATACTTTGAAAAAATGGGTGAAGTGTGTGAAATTAAGGATGCACTTTCGTTTTGGTCGCCTGAAAAATCACGCATAATATGTAAAGGTCACGTTTTTTTATATAGGAACATACCGAAACTTTTTGGTATAGGTTACCGTTTCGAGGAAAATCACCCGCCTAAAGATGGTAGGGAATCTATAATTTACGAACTTATGAAAAACGGTTGTAAGTCTTTGCTTAAAATGTTGCGTACTTCCGATTACGATGCGGTTATATGTACACATCTTTTTTCTGCGATGATGATGACGGAACTGCGTAAAAACTATAATTATATTACGCCTACTTATTTTATAGCAACCGATTATACCTGCTATCCTTGTACTAATGAAAGTAATGTTGACGGATACTTTATCCCACACGGGCAACTGACAGACGAGTTTATAAAGGGTGGTATACCCAAGGAAAGGTTAATACCGTCCGGTATACCCGTAAACAGTGCCTTTTACGATAAAATTTTGCCCGAAAATGCGAAATACAAACTGCATCTTCCGGTTGATAAAAAAATAGTTTTGCTGATGTGCGGAAGTATGGGTTGCGGACCTATAAAAGCACTCACCGAGGAACTGCCGATAATGTTGCCTGAGGACACCCATCTTGTAGTAATCTGCGGTAATAACCGTAAACTTTACGATAAACTTACAAAAAACGGTCATAGGTCAAATGTTTCGGTAGTAGGATATACAACAAGGGTGACTCTTTATATGGACGCCGCAAGTCTTATCCTTACAAAAGCAGGGGGGTTAAGCAGTACCGAGGCGGCTGTTAAGGGACTTCCTATGATATTTGTTGATGCAGTACCGGGTTGTGAAACCAAAAATCTTGATTTTTTCAAATCAAACGGTTTTGCCGATACTATCTCGGATGAATATGACTTATCCCGTCTTGTTTGTTCCTATCTTAGAAATGATGATAAACTGAAATTGATGTCTTCAAGGTTAAAAACTTCTTTTGATTTTTGTGCAAGTGATAATATTTATAATTATATATTAAAGGATATCAAAAATGGAAAAATATGATTACCGCGGATTTAGGCTGAATAAACTTACAAATCCTGAGTACAAACACATTCTTTTACTTCTCTATTGGCCGTTTTACGGGCTTATGTTTTTGATACTTGAACGGTTTGTACACATAGAGCATCACGTCATAACGTCACCGCTTGATAAATACGTCCCGTTTTGCGAGTATTTTGTAATACCGTATTATTTTTGGTTTGTGTTTATGTTTTGGATAATGGTGTATTCATTTTTTTATGACGTAGATGCATTTAAAAAGTTCAGTTGGTTTGTTATAATAACGTACACTATAGCACTTTTAACCTACATAATATATCCGAATGAACAACAGTTAAGACCTGACAGTTTTGAGCGAAGTAATATATTTACATATATAACGTCACTGCTTTACTTTTCAGATACGAATACCGACGTATGTCCGTCTGTACATATCATAGGTTCGCTTGCAACAATGTTTACAGCGTGGCATTCCAAAAGGTACGGTACTGCTTTATGGCGTATTTCATTTTTTGTGATGACGGTAATTATTTGTGCTTCAACACTCTTTTTGAAACAACATTCATTTACCGATGTATTTGCAGGAATTATAGTAAGTATCGTTGTTTATCCGTTTATTTATTTAAGGAAGAAAAATAAGACCGATAATACACATACAGAAGAAAAAGAAAAGATACTGAAAACATAATTACAGGGGAAAATGATATGCATATTTTTTTAGTAAGACACGGCGAATCTTTAGCGAATATAGGCGAAAATTACGAAAAGCGTCTGCCTGACCATTTGGTTAGTTTAAGCGAAAAGGGTTTAAAGCAAGCGGAAAAACAGGGCGAATGGTTAGCATCGTACTGTAAAAGCAACGGCATTGATTTGTCGAAAGCAAGGATATGGAGAAGTCCCTATCAGCGTACAAGACAAACGAGCGAGCAGTTTAATAAATTTTTAAAGATAGAAGATATAAAAGAGGATATAACGCTTATCGAACAGCAATTCGGACTGTTTGATTCTATTCCTAAAAGCGAATGGGGAGATAAGTGCGAAATGGAATTTGACGAATATCTGCGTCAGGTACAAAATCAGGGTAAGTTTTATGCAAGACTGCCTTTAGGAGAAAGTCCGTTTGATGTTGCAATAAGGATACATCAGTTTATGGGTACTATACACAGAGATTATGAAAAAGCAGGTGTCGATACGCTTTTCATATTTACGCACGGTACTACCCTCAGAACGTTTTTGATGCGTTGGTTTCATTATTCGCCTGAGTGGTATCAAGCAGAGAAAAATCCCAAAAATTGTTGGATAAGAGAAATCATAGACGATAAAGATTTGGGGTATATAAATAAAGACGTATAATAATTATATTTGCAGGTGAAAAAATGTTTGATGCACTTAAAGTTAAAAATGAATGTGTAGAGTGGATAAGAAATTTTTTCGAGCAGAGCGGTAAAGACTGTAATGCCGTTGTCGGAATTTCCGGTGGCAAGGACAGTTCAATAGTTGCGGCTTTGTGTGTGGAGGCACTCGGTAAAAACAGGGTAATAGGTGTGCTTATGCCGTGCGGAGAGCAACACGATATAGATATGGCAAAACTTCTTGTAAAACATTTAGGTATTAAGCATTATATCATCAATATAAAAGATACAGTAGATGCGATACACAAAAATATGCCGTTTGAAATGTCAGAGCAGAGTATTACAAATATTCCGCCAAGAGTACGAATGACAACTCTTTATGCGGTATCCCAAAGTGTAAACGGCAGGGTGGCAAACACCTGCAATCTTTCGGAAGACTGGGTGGGTTATTCAACAAGATACGGCGATTCGGTAGGTGACTTCAGTCCCTGTTCAAATTTAACCGTCAATGAAATGAAACAAATGGGAAGACTTTTGGGACTGCCAAGCGTTTTGGTAGATAAAGTGCCGATAGACGGCCTTTGCGGTAAAACAGATGAAGAGAACTTAGGTTTTACCTATGAAGTACTTGACACGTATATAAGAACAGGACAGATTGACGATATAAAAACAAAGGAAATAATAGATAAAAAGCATAAAAATAATCTGTTTAAACTACAACTAATGCCGTCTTTTAAACCAAAAATATAAATTTGAAAAATTTGTTGTTTACAGACGAATAAAAAAGTGTTATTATATATTTTGTATGAGATTGTTTTAATGCTGTCTCTAAAAAGAATTATTATATATAGGAGGAATTTTCAATGACCAGAAAATTCAAAACGATGGACGGTAACAACGCCGCAGCACATGTTGCGTACGCTTTTACCGAGGTAGCCGGAATTTATCCGATTACTCCGTCAAGCCCTATGGCAGACTACGTTGACCAGTGGTCGGCACAGGGTTTGAAAAACATATTCGGCACAAAGGTTAACGTTGTCGAAATGCAGTCCGAGGCAGGTGCCGCAGGTACGGTACACGGTTCACTCGCAGCCGGTGCTCTTACCACTACATTCACCGCTTCTCAGGGACTTTTGCTTATGATACCCAATATGTACAAGATAGCAGGTGAGTTGCTTCCTTGCGTATTCCACGTATCTGCAAGATGTGTTGCAAGTCACGCTCTTAACATATTCGGCGACCATTCCGACGTATATGCTTGCCGTCAGACAGGCTTTGCAATGCTCGCTGAAACCAATCCTCAGGAAGTTATGGACCTCGGTGCTGTAGCACACCTTGCCGCAATTAAGGGCAGAGTTCCGTTTATCAACTTCTTTGACGGTTTCCGTACTTCTCACGAAATTCAGAAAATTCAGGTTTGGGATTATGAGGACTTAAAGGAAATGTGCGATATGGATGCTGTTGATGCGTTCCGCAAGCGTGCACTTAATCCGGAGCATCCCACTATGAGAGGTTCTCACGAAAACGGAGATATTTTCTTCCAGCACCGTGAGGCTTGCAATAAGTACTATGATGCAGTTCCCGAAATCGTTGAAGAATATATGGGCAAGGTTAATGCTAAACTCGGTACAGATTATAAACTCTTTAACTACTACGGTGCACCCGATGCAGAACGCGTAATTATTGCTATGGGCTCTATCTGTGACGTTGCAGAAGAAGTTATTGATTATCTTACCGCCGCAGGCGAGAAGGTAGGTCTTGTAAAGGTTCGCCTTTACCGTCCGTTCTCTGCAAAGAAACTTGTAGAGGCTATACCTGAAACTGTTAAGAAGATAGCAGTTCTTGACAGAACAAAAGAACCAGGTTCACTCGGCGAACCTCTTTATATGGACGTTATCAGTGCTCTTGCAGCCACAGGACGCAAGGTTGATACCGTTATCGGCGGACGTTACGGTCTCGGTTCTAAGGATACTCCTCCTGCAAGCGTGTTTGCAGTTTATAAAGAGCTTACCAAAGCAGAGCCGAAGTCACAGTTCACAATCGGTATTGTTGATGATGTTACTAATCTTTCACTCACTGAAGAAGAAGCTCCGAATACCGCCGCAGAGGGTACTATCGAGTGCAAATTCTGGGGACTTGGCGGTGACGGTACTGTTGGTGCTAATAAAGACTCCATTAAGATTATCGGTGACCATACCGATAAGTACGTTCAGGCATACTTCCAGTATGACTCAAAGAAGACAGGCGGTATAACCGTATCGCACCTTCGTTTTGGTGATAAGCCGATTAAGAGTCCTTACTATATAAATAAAGCAGACTTCGTTGCTTGCCATAACCCGTCTTATGTAATCAAGGGTTACAAGATGGTAAATGACGTAAAGCCGGGCGGTGTATTCCTTATCAACTGTCAGTGGAGCGAAGAGGAACTTAATAAACACCTCACTGCTGAAGCAAAGCGTTACATAGCAAAGAATAATATCCAGCTTTATACGGTTAATGCTATTGATATTGCTGCCGAGATCGGTCTTGGTAAGCGTACTAACACTGTTTTGCAGTCTGCATTCTTCTCACTTGCTAAGGTTCTTCCTGCAGAAGAAGCAATCGGCTATATGAAAGAAAAAGCCCAGAAGTTTATGAAGAAGGGCAAAGAGATAGTCGAAATGAACGAAAAGGCTATTGATGCAGGTGCTTCTGCTTACGTTAAGATAAACGTTCCTGCCGATTGGGCTAACGCAACCGATAGCAACGATATTTCAAAGTCACAGGGCAAGGATAAACTCGTCCAAATGGTTGATAATATAATGAAGCCCGTAGGTCTTATGAACGGATATGAACTTCCTGTTTCTAAGTTTGTAGACCACGTTGACGGTACGTTTGAGCAGGGTGCATCCGCTTATGAAAAACGCGGTGTTGCCGTTATGGTACCCGAGTGGAACAACGAGACCTGTATCGGTTGTAATAAGTGTGCATTTGTTTGTCCGCACGCAACCATTCGTCCGTATGCACTTTCTGCTGACGAAAAGGCTGCTGCTCCTGCAAACATCAAGATAGCACAGAAAGAAAAACTCGTTACAAATAAGGGTTATGCATATACTATGGCGGTATCTCCGCTTGACTGTATGGGATGCGGAGTATGCGTAGGCGTCTGCCCGACTGCTTCTCTTACAATGGTATCTCAGGCATCACAGCTTAAAGAACAGGAGAACTTTGATTACTGCGTAGCAAACGTAAGCGAAAAGGCAGATGTTGCAACCGACGCAAACGTTATTTCTTCACAGTTCAAGAAACCGCTTTTGGAATTCTCAGGTTCTTGTGCAGGTTGTGCGGAGACATCTTATGCACGTCTTATAACACAACTTTTCGGTGACAGAATGTACATTTCAAATGCTACGGGTTGTTCTTCAATCTGGGGCGGTCCTGCCGCTACTTCTCCGTATACCACAAATGCCGAAGGTCACGGACCTGCTTGGGCAAACTCACTCTTTGAGGATAATGCAGAGCACGGTTACGGTATGTACTTAGGTCAGCAGGCTATACGTAACCGCCTTATTGATGAGGCAAAGGATATATCCGTTTCCGATAAGGCTGCCGATACCGTTAAGGCTGCGGCTAAGGAATATCTTGCAACACTTAACGACGGTAATAAGAACTCTGCTGCTGCAAAGGCTTTGGTTAATGCTATTAAGGAAGCAGGTCCTTTCTGTGAGAAGTGTACCGATATATTAAACAATGCAGAGTATCTTTCTAAGAAATCTGTTTGGATATTCGGCGGTGACGGTTGGGCTTATGATATCGGCTTCGGCGGTGTTGACCACGTTCTCGCAAGCGGAAACAACGTAAACATTATGGTATTCGATACCGAGGTTTACTCAAATACAGGCGGTCAGGCTTCTAAGGCTTCAAATATCGGTCAGGTTGCACAGTTTGCGGCTGCCGGTAAGGCTATCGCAAAGAAGAGCCTTGCAGAAATCGCTATGTCTTACGGTTAC
The DNA here is from genome assembly GCA_024404325.1 of Clostridia bacterium. GTDB lineage: Bacteria > Bacillota > Clostridia > Oscillospirales > Acutalibacteraceae > UBA737. Next base: position 5,238 of record JAKSQC010000034.1, on the reverse strand, counting down.
ATTTACGTAGCACAGATTGCTATGGGTGCAGACCAAAATCAAACACTTAAGGCAATCAAAGAGGCAGAAGCTTATGACGGTCCGTCACTTATCATCGGTTACGCTCCTTGTGAGATGCACTCTATTAAGGGCGGTATGGTAAACTGTCAGAAAGAAATGAAAAAGGCAGTTGACTGCGGATATTGGGATTTGTTCCGTTACAATCCTGCATCAAAGGCAGAGGGTAAAAATCCGTTCTCACTTGACAGTAAGCCTGCTACTGCCGACTATAAAGAGTTTATATTAGGTGAGGCTCGTTACTCATCACTTACACGTTCATTCCCCGAGCGTGCAGAGGAGTTGTTCAATAAGGCGGCAGACACCGCAAAGGTACGCCGTGAACATCTCGAAAAACTCGTTGAACTCTACGGCAAGTAATAAATTTTAATAATAGGCTTAAGCCTAACAATTAAAGACTGCTTTCTTACCAAAAGGTATGAGAGCAGTCTTTAAATTTCACACAAACTATTTTGCTTGAAGAATAAGACTTTTTGTGTTATACTATCTACAGATAATTTGATTGAGGTTATGCTTTATGACAGATAAAATTTATTCAATAGAAGAAATAAAAGATATCGTAGCACCTATTGCAAGACAATACGGTGTAGATAAAGTATACCTTTTTGGCTCTTATGCCCGCGGTGAAGCAAACGAAAACAGCGATTTAGATTTTAGAGTAGATAAAGGTATGTTGCGTGGCTTATTTGCATTGGGCGGAATGTATAGCGATTTGGAAGAAAAGTTCAATAAAGAACTTGACCTACTTACAACAGGCAGTTTGGATAAAAAGTTTTTGGATAGAATTGCAAAGGAAGAGGTTTTGATATATGCCATTTAGTCAACGAGATTTGAGCATAATAGAAAAAATTTATAAATACTGTATTGAAATCGAAGATGCACATAAAAAATTCAATAAATCGTATGAATCTTTTGTTAAGGAGACGGTTTACAAAAATGCAGTCTCTCTTTGTATTATGCAGATAGGTGAATTATCTACGCATCTTTCAGATGAATTTAAGAGCACTAACAATTTGATTCCTTGGCGTCAAATAAAAGGTATGCGTAATGTTGTTGCACACGAGTATGGCAATATTGATACGGAGATTGTATGGGAAACGGCAACTGATAATATTTTAGAAATAAAACAGTTTTGCGAAATGATATTAAACAAATAGTTATTGTATAGCACTAAACTTTAAGACTGCTTTCTTATCAGAAAAGATATGAGAGCAGTCTTTTTTATTTTGTCGGTGAAAGTCGGGCGTATATGATTTAAAATTACCTTTAAAGGAGGTATTTTATGGAAAAAATATACGGATATGTAAGGGTATCAAGTTTTGACCAAAACGAAGAAAGGCAGTTAATGGCACTTACAAAAGTAAACGTGCCGAAAGAAAACGTTTATATGGATAAGCAGTCGGGCAAAGATTTTGAACGGCCGCATTATAAACGGCTTGTAAGGAAACTTAAATCAGGCGACCTGCTTTATATTTTAAGTATTGACCGCCTTGGACGCAACTATGAAGAAATACAAAAGCAGTGGCGAATACTTACAAAAGATATAGGCGTTGATATTTGCGTAATAGATATGCCACTTCTTGATACTCGAAACGGAAAAGATTTAATGGGTACTTTTATTGCCGACTTGGTACTTCAAATTTTATCTTTCGTAGCCCAAAATGAGCGTGAAAACATAAGAAAACGTCAGGCACAGGGTATCGCCGCCGCAAAGGCAAAAGGAATTAAATTCGGTCGTCCCGAAACACCCGTTCCGAAAGACTTTGCAAAAACCGTTAAAAAATGGGAAGAAAAGCAAATTCCGTTTTGTGAGGCTGTTAAACACTGTAATATGAGCGAATCTACATTCTACCGTAAACTTCGTGAATACCGTATGGCTAAAAAATAAAAATAAAACGGACTGTCAAAAGGTGTACTTTTCGACAGTTCGTTTTCAACAGTGATTTTACCATATATTTACAGAAGTTTCAAGTGTTTTTTTGTTTAATAAGCAACAAATTATATATTTGCTTTTTTATAACCCACAATTGTCAAAAAGTACACTTTTTGAGAAAGTTGGGACGAAAAGTGTCTTTAATCAATGAAAAATTAATGATTTATATAAAAGTCGGAATAACAGTTTTATGTTGTATAATTTACTTTTGTTTGTTGTTCTCAACCGGTATCTGTTTTTTGACTTTTTTGTTTGGAATATTTACCACATTATTGTTTTCTGTGTGTATTCATGAAATTTCACATTTTATATGTGCCGTTGTTATTGGCTTGAAAAATTATGACCTTGAAATTTCAGTTTTTAATATCAAAAAAGAAAGCAAGCATTATAGGATTTTCTTGGCAAATAATCATATTTTTCACGGTTCATGCGGTTGTGATTTTAATGTTAGCATTTGTTTAAAAAAATATGTTTTATTTTGTTTGATTGGTGGATTATCAAATTTTGTTGTTTTCTTATTTGCATCGATAATAATTCTTATATCAAAATCCAGCATTCTGCGTTTTCATATGTTTTGTCAAGCATTAACTTCATTATATGATTTTTGTTTGAATTGTATTTATCAAAAAAGTTCAGATATTCGTCTGCTAAAATCTATAAAAGGGAAAATAAGAGATGTCTAATATTTTGTTGGGTTATATATTTTCGTATTTATATTTATTTCTATTAATCTTAGTTATGAGCATCATAAAAAAACTGTTTCATATAAATGTTGAAATATCAAGAAAAATCTTACATTTACTTATTGGATTTACTTGGCTTATTCTTTATAGATATTTGGCAAACACAATACATATTGTGATTGTCCCGTTGACTTTCATTATTATTAATTATTTTTCTTACAAATTCAAACTATTTAAAGTTTTTGAGCGTGAAGACGATAACAATAATCATTTAGGAACAATATTTTATGCCGTTAGTATGACAGTTCTATCTATCTTTTCTCTAATATATTCAAAGTCTTTAATTCCGTATGGAATAGCTGTGTTTTGTTTGTCATTTGGAGATGGCTTTGCTGCCATTTTCGGCTATTCAATAAAGCAAAAAAACATTCAAATTACTAAAGAGAAAACATTGGTTGGGAGCATCGCCTGTGTAATAGGTGCCGGTATCGGAATACTGTTATTCAAAGCAATTTTATCAATTGATATTTCATTTTTATCAATTATTATTTTAAGTATATCTACAGGAGTTTTAGAATTAGTTGGAAACGGATTCGATAATTTTTCAATTACTTTTGGCGTTACTCTGCTTTCACTGATTTTGATTTAAGTTATGATATATATTGCTATACTAACATCAATAATAATCCCTACATTAACAATATTAAAAAAAACACTTACTATTGCCGCCGCCGTTTTTGCTGGTTTGTTAATTCTTTTTTCTTTTGTTTTCGGGGGATATTATTGCGGATTTTTATTGCTTTTTTCATACGCAATAATAGTTATTGTTGATAAAATTAACAAATCTTCTATTTCCGATATCGCTGAAAACATTAACAAAAAAACAGGAGCCAGAGATTTGGTTCAGGTTATTGCCAATGGCTTGCCTGCACTTGTTTCGGTAATTCTTTTTTATTTTACAAAGAATAATGTTTTTGTTTTCTGTTATTCAGTTGGAATAACAGAATCACTTTGTGACAGTGTCGCTTCAGATATTGGCATCTTATCAAAAAGCACGCCTGTTAATATATGTACATTTAAACCGATTCAAAAAGGAATGTCGGGCGGAATTTCTTTTTTGGGTACAGTAAGTTCTTTCTTGGCTTCTTTAATCGGAGGTACATTATTTTATATTGTATATAACAATTGTTTATATGCATTATTGATAGTTATTGTTTCTTTTTTTGGCTGTATAATTGATAGTTTTTTGGGTGCTACTGTACAGTTAAAAAACATTTGCATTGTTTGTAATAAATTAACCGAAAAAGATGTACACTGCGGAACAAAAACAAGTTATTACAGAGGAATAAAAATTATCAATAATTGTGCAGTTAATTTCATCAGCAATTTAATATCGGTAATATTGATGTACATTATTTGCTTTTGAGGAATGTGATTTATGTTTGGATATTTGAAAATTAATACTCAGTATTGCAATAAAGAACTACAAAATGTATATAAAAACTATTACTGTGGCTTGTGTTTTTCTCTGGAAAAACATTATGGGACTTTGGCAAGATTTCTTGTTAATTACGATGTAACTTTATTGGCAATTGTGTTAAATTGCCATAAATCATCAAATATAAAACGCTTACACTGTTTGGGTCAAAAGGAAAAGAAAGCTGAATTGTTTAGTAAAGATGTATGGGAAAAGCTGGCAGCAATTACCATATTGCTTGCAGCCGAAAAAATGAATGATGATATTAACGATGAAGGTTCAATAAAAGCATTTGTTTCTAAAATATTATTTAATAAACAAATCAAAAAAGCAAAAAATGATAATCCGCAATTATATAGTATTATTTCTAATGGCTATAAAAGGATAATGATTGATGAAAAGAACAATGAAAGTGTAATTACCATCGGCAATCAATTTGCCGATATGATGTGTCAACTTATAAAGAGTATTGATAAATCAGGTGATAATATACTTTATGTTAAATTTATATCCAATTGGCTTTATTATATTGATGCATTGGACGATTATGACGAGGATATAAAAAACAATCGATTTAATCCGTTGGTAACCGAAAACATTGATTTCAAAAAATATGTGAATGAGTATTTTGTTAAGATTCAACAAGACATAAATAATATTTTTTCTGATTTTCAACTATTAAAAAACAATTTGAATGATAGTACTGTAGAAAGTAAACTTATGCTGACCGTCATTTGTGATACAATTCCGACAATAACCTATAACATATTAAAGTCTACATAAACTAAGGTCTGTTCGTATGAAAGAATTATTCTTAAAAATTGAATATTCTGATTTTGTCAGTTTTAAAAAGGTTTTTTCTTTGTTACAAGATGAAAATTTTGATTTTGTTGAAATTGAAATTGTTTCATCAAATAAACTTGATAATGGTATGATTGATAAAATCATTAACGCCGAAACGGTTTTGAAAACTACAGCTTTTCAAAACAGCATTTTCTTGCCATATCACGCTTTAAGCCGTTTAATCTTAAAAAAATTACAAAAATATCATTTTAGGCTTATTTTAGAAATAGATTTAGCAAAAGAAT
>JAKSQC010000033.1 GCA_024404325.1 Clostridia bacterium | reverse complement strand
GCGCGCCAGTTTTGGGAACTGGATGTCGTCGGTTCGAACCCGGTCACCCCGACCATGTAAAAAACCACTTTTGTCTTGGTAGACAAAAGTGGTTTTTTACAACGAAATTTGCCCTGCGGGCAAGTGAAATAGCTTCGCTGTGAAATATTTGCTTCGCAAATGTGAAATGTTCGCTGACGCGAACGTGGGCAAATTTCATTTCACATTGCGAAGCGAAGCGGAGCAATATTTCACAATGGCGTAAGCCATTATTTCACATTTGCCTGAGGGCAAATATTTCACTATAATAAAATAATTGTATCAAAACAAGCTTCTTAGGCAGAAAAGTGGAACACATCACATCACTTTACAAACGGTTATTTTCGTAGTATAATGACATCAACAAATTAGAATTTGTAATATTCTCTTTTATTAGTATGAACTAATAACATTGCCAAACCATTTTTACGGAGGTCTTTATGGACACACCCAAAAGAATAACGATTACCCCACTCACCAACGAAGACCGTAATCAATTTATACTTGACAATCAATACGCTTTCAAATATGGTGTGAGCGAGGAATTCGGTCTCTGTGACGATCACTTTGAAGATGATGGTGAAATCATCTCCCGCGAAACCATCGAGAAAAGCATCAACGGTGGCGTGGCTTATCGCATCCGCTTGGACGGTAAAATTGTCGGAGGTCTTGTACTGCAGATTAACGAGAAAACCCAACACAATCATCTTGATTTATTGTTTGTTTCTCCCGGCGTTCACAGCAAAGGCATCGGCTTTGCAGCATGGCAAGAAGTAGAAAATTTATACCCCAACACGAAAGTTTGGGAGACGTGCACACCGTATTTTGAAAAACGTAACATTCATTTTTATATCAACAAATGTGGTTTCCATGCCGTTGAGTTTTTTGGTAAATTCAATCATGATCCGAATGAAGAGGACTGCGGTGAAGGACCATCGGAGATGCTTCGATTCGAGAAAAGAATGAGTTGACTCTGCCAAAGCAAAACAGTTTCATTTGGTATGACAATTCCCAATTTGTCGAGCAAATAAGTAACGACTTTTGTGAGTTTTTTGAAAATACAACGTTTTGTCATTGTTAGCCATGAAAAAAGATGTGTATGACGAATGCATTATTTTTGAGGTGTTTATGAAAACAAAAAAACATTTTTCAGATTTGTCCCGTTTTGAATTATGCTTATGGATTACTTCGGTTGCTGTAATAATTTTGTCATTTATAATTTCAGGTGGCGGAAATATTATGACAATGATAGCGTCTTTAATCGGAGTAACTGCGTTGATTTTTGTGGCAAAGGGGTATGTTTTAGGTCAAGTATTGACAGTTGTATTTGCGGTTTTTTACGGAATTGTATCATTTTACTTTCATTATTACGGAGAAATGATTACTTATCTCGGAATGACATCACCCTGTGCCATTGCTTCTGTTATTTCATGGTTATGCCATCCTTATGCAGGAACAAAGGAAGTAAAGGTAAATAAACTGAACGGCAAGTTATGGATACTTCTAATACTTCTTACATTAGCAATCACATTTTCATTTTACTTCATTCTTTCTGCCATAGGAAATGCAAATATCTTATTCAGCACTTTCTCGGTGGCTACCAGTTTCATTGCCTCTTATCTAACCTTTTTCAGAAGCCCCTACTATGCACTCGGATATGTTGCAAACGATATTGTTTTAATAGTTCTTTGGACAATGGCAACTTTTGAAAAAATATCTTATCTTCCGATGATTGCTTGCTTTATTATGTTTTTAATTAATGATTTATACGGCTTTTACAACTGGCAGAAAATGAAGAAAAAACAAAGTGAATTAACGAAATAGGGTGACTAACTATGTCAAAAAATATAAAAACAAATGTTGGTAGAATGCTTGACAGTAAAAAAATCAAGTACAATATCTACGATTATGAAAAAACGGGTGCTATTGGCGGAGTGGAAATTGCTGAAATTTTAGGTCAAAATCCTAAGCGTGTTTTTAAAACCCTTGTAACTGTCGGTAAAAGCGGTAAATTTTACGTTTTTGTAGTTCCTGTAGAAAAAGAACTTGACCTTAAAAAAGCGGCTTCTGCGGTTTGTGAAAAGAACATAGAAATGATACCACAAAAACAACTTTTACCGCTTACGGGTTACATACACGGCGGTTGCTCCCCTATCGGTATGAAAAAATTTTTTACTACAACCTTTGATAAAACCGCCGAAAACTTTGAACGTATATTTTTCAGTGCCGGAAAAGTCGGATTTCAGGTTGAAGTAAATGTATGCGACATACAAAAAATCATTAAATTCAATTTTGCCGATATAACGGTTTAAAAGTAAAAGCCTTGTTCATAAAACAAGGCTTTTACTTTTAAATTTTTAATATAATAAACGTATAAGATAATTATTTGTGCAAAAAATATACATAAAGGAGTAAAAATTATGAATACAAATGAACTAATAAAAAACACGCTTGATGAAATTCCAAAGGCAAAAGAAAATGCAATGCGTATTGTAGGTCTTGTAAAGGAGAACGGTCGAATTACAGGATACAAATTATCAAATGAAACATTTGTGTCAAAGCCGGAGGCCGTAAGTATGGCAAAGCAAGGACAAATTGCAGGTGTTGCAATAGCACATAAAGGTGACACGGAATATTTAAAATCTGTACCCGACGGAAGCGAAAGCAACAATTTAGGTAATCTTCCGTCTGTTTCACCGAAGTAAGGATAGAAAAAACGTTATTACAACAATTTACAAATTAAATTTTATGTTGTATAATTGTTTATATCAGGGGTGATAAAGTGGAAAAATACATAATGTCGCTTGATGCGGGAACTACATCAAGCAGGTGTATCCTGTTCAATAAAAAAGGTGAAATTTGCAGTGTTGCACAACAGGAATTTAAACAAATTTACCCAAAATCAGGTTGGGTTGAACACAATCCAAAAGAGATATGGGAAACTCAGTTAAGCGTATGTAAAAAAGCTTTAGAAGATTTAAATATTACATACGAAAACATAGCAGGTATAGGTATAACAAATCAACGGGAAACCACTGTTGTTTGGGACAAAAACACGGGCGAGCCTATATACAATGCAATTGTTTGGCAGTGCAGACGTACTTCAGAATATTGTGACTTTCTTAAAGAACAGGGACTTACCGATACAATACGCAAAAAAACAGGGCTTGTTATCGACGCATATTTTTCTGCCACAAAAATTCGTTGGATACTTGAAAACGTACCTAACGCACGCAAAAAGGCAAACTCAGGTGATTTACTTTTCGGGACAATTGATACCTGGCTTATTTGGAACTTAACAGGTGGTAAAGTACACGCCATTGATTACTCTAATGCATCACGGACTATGCTGTTTAACATACATACACTTACTTGGGACGAAGATATACTTAAAACACTTGACATACCAAAAACTATGTTACCTACACCTATGCCGTCAAGCGGTATTTTTGGTATAACCGATGAAAAACTTTTTGGCGGTGCTGTAAAAATATCGGGTGTGGCAGGCGACCAACAGTGTGCTTTATTCGGGCAGACATGTTTTGACGCGGGTTCGGTTAAGAATACATACGGCACGGGTGCTTTTTTGCTTATGAATACAGGCAATAAACCTATTTATTCAAATAACGGACTTGTCACTACTATTGCGTGGGGTATTGACGGCAAAGTTGAGTATGCACTTGAAGGCTCTGTGTTTGTAGCAGGTGCATCAATACAATGGTTACGTGACGAATTAAATTTAATTGAAAAAGCGTCTGATTCGGAAAAATACGCTTCTGCCGTAGACACAACGGCAGGTTGTTATGTCGTCCCCGCATTTACGGGACTTGCCGCTCCATATTGGGACCAATATGCAAGAGGTACTATCGTAGGACTTACAAGAGGTGTTAATAAAAACCATATTATAAGGGCAACACTTGAGTCCATAGCGTATCAGGTAAATGATATTTTATCCGCTATGCAATCGGATATCGGTGTTAAACTGCCAAGCATTAGTGTTGACGGCGGTGCCGCCGTTAATAATCTGCTAATGCAAATGCAAGCCGATATTTCAGGTTTTAGCGTTATAAGACCTAAATGTGTTGAAACTACCGCTTTAGGTGCCGCATACCTTGCAGGTATTGCAGTAGGCTTCTGGAAAGATAGATACGAAATCGTTGAAAACCATACCATTGACCGCACTTTTTATCCGAAAATAACCGATGAAGAACGAGCTGTAAAAATTACAGGTTGGAAAAAAGCCGTTGAGCGTTCACTTAATTGGGAAAAAGATAATTGATACATAGTCAAAAAGCAACTGCAATAATATTGCAGTTGCTTTTTATTATACTTTTTCAAAAAATGTATCAGGTTTGTTAGGGTCGAATTGCTCATTAGCCCACATAACCGTTACAAGATTTTCAGTGTTTGATAAATTTATAATGTTATGTGTGTATCCCGGTAACATATGCACCGCCTCAATGTTGTCACCGCTTACCTCAAATTCAAAAGTTTCATCAGTATCTATTTTACGTTCCCTTATAAGAGCGTGTCCCGATACAACAATGAAAAACTCCCATTTTGAGTTGTGCCAATGCTCACCTTTTGTAATTCCCGGCTTTGAAATATTCACACTAAACTGTCCGCAATCTGCGGTTTTTAAAAGTTCGGTAAAACTACCTCTATCATCACAGTTCATTTTAAGCGGAAAAACGGTTTTTTCCTTTGGCAAATAACTTAAATAGGTACTGTAAAGTTTCTTTGCAAAACTGTTATTAGGTATTTTCGGCATCAGTAACGTTTGCGTTTGCGACCCAAAAAGTTCGAGTAAATCAACGATTTCGCCCAAAGTAACTTTATGGGTTATAGGTACAGCACAGTATTTGCCGTTTTCTTTTAAAACGGTATCAAGTCCGTCAAACTCACAACGGTGTTCCTTGCCCTCAAGTGCATCTAACATTTCATCAACAAGGTCATCAATATATAACAGTTCAAGCCTAACACTTGCGTCGTTTACAGTAATTGGTAAATCATTTGCTATATTGTTGCAAAAGGTAGCAACCGCACTGTTATAGTTTGGTTTACACCACTTACCGAATAAATTGGGAAAACGGTAAACAAGCACCTTTGAACCCGTTTCAGCGGAAAATTTAAAAAACAGTTCTTCCCCTGCAAGTTTTGATTTGCCGTAATCAGACTCAGCGTATCTGCCGATAAGTGTAGCCTGTATTGAACTTGATAGCATAATCGGGCAGGTGTTATTATACTTTTTTAACGTTTCAAGTAACTTTGAAGCAAAACCGAAGTTTCCCTCCATAAACTCGCTGTTATCTTTAGGACGGTTGACACCTGCAAGATTAAAAACAAAATCTGCTTTTTTACAGTAATCACTAAGCAAGTCCGAATTTGTATCAATATCAAACTCGTATATTTCATCAATCTTTAAATTAGGTCTTGTACGGTTTTTACCGTCTGCAATATTTTTTAAATTGGCAACAAGGTTTTTACCTACAAACCCCTTAGCACCTGTTACAAGAATGTTCATACATCTTTTCTCCAAACCATCTTATTGACAACACCCACATAGGACTGAATAATTTTTACAACTTTTGATGAAACGTTTTCCTCAACATAATCAGGTACAGGTGTACCCAAATCGCCGTTTGAGTTCATATTAACGGCAGTTTCAACAGACTGTAAAAGTCCCTTTTCGTCAATACCCGATAGAATAAAACAAGCCTTGTCAAGTGCTTCGGGACGCTCTGTCGAAGTCCTGATACATACAGCGGGGAAAGAATATCCTTTAGAGGTGAAATAACTGCTTTCTTCAGGCAAAGTTCCGCTATCGGAAACAACGCAAAATGCATTCATTTGCAGGCAGTTATAATCGTGAAAACCGAGAGGTTCATGCATAACTACCCTACTGTCAAGTTTAAATCCACTGCTTTCAAGTCTCTTTTTGGAACGCGGATGGCACGAATATAGTACAGGCATATCATACTTCTCTGCCATTTTGTTTATTGCAGTAAATAAAGAAATAAAATTCTTCTTAGTATCAATATTTTCTTCACGGTGTGCAGAAAGCAATATGTATTTACCCTTTTCAAGTCCTAAACGTTTATGTATATCACTTGAAATGATTTTATCAAAGTTATTGCTTAAAACTTCAGCCATGGGAGAACCCGTAACGTAGGTTCTTTCTTTCGGAAGCCCGCAATCGGCAAGATAACGGCGGGCGTGTTCAGAATATGCAAGATTGACGTCGGAAATAATATCAACTAATCTTCTGTTTGTTTCTTCAGGCAGACATTCGTCTTTACATCTGTTCCCTGCTTCCATATGAAAAATCGGAATATGCAGTCTTTTTGCACCTATTACCGAAAGGCAGGAATTAGTATCGCCCAAAACAAGCACCGCATCGGGCTTAATCTCTGACATAAGATTATATGAAGAAGATATTATATTACCCATTGTGTCCCCAAGGGTATCACCTACTGCATTCAAATATATATCTGGGTCAGCAAGACTTAAGTCTTTGAAGAAAATACCGTTTAAATTATAATCATAATTCTGACCGGTATGTGCCAAAAGACAGTCAAAGTATTCCCTGCATTTATTTATAACCGCTGCAAGACGTATAATTTCAGGTCTTGTTCCTACGATTATTAAAAGTTTTAATTTTCCGTTTTCACGCCATTTAACATTATCAAACATATTTGCCTCCGAAATCAATTTTCTAAGAGCCTATCCTGAATATATTTCAAACTTGCTATCTTTGATTTTGTTTCTTCTAAATTAAGCAGTTTCGTATTATTGCTGTTAAACTCTGTAAGGGGGTTTCTGTTTTCATCACCCTTATTAAAGTACTTATCATAATTAAGTCCACGCTTGTCCGCAGGAACACGGTAAAAATTACCCATATCGACAGCGTGTGCACACTCTTCGTTAGTAAGCAGTGTTTCGTACATTTTTTCGCCGTGACGGATACCTATAACTTTTATATCATCTTTATTTCCGCCAAACAGTTCACAAACAGCTTCCGCCTGTGTTTTAATAGTACACGCAGGTGCTTTTTGTACTAGAATATCCCCATTTTCTCCGTTTTCAAAGGCAAAAAGTACAAGGTCAACCGCTTCATCAAGTGACATAATAAAACGTGTCATAGTAGGCTCGGTTATAGTAATCGGATTGCCCGCCTTTATTTGGTCAATCCAAAGCGGAATAACAGAACCGCGGGAACACATAACATTACCGTATCTCGTGCAACAAATTTTTGTCTTGCCCGAATTACGCGATTTTGCTACTGCAATTTTTTCTTCCATAGCCTTAGATGTACCCATTGCATTTACAGGATATGCAGCCTTGTCGGTTGAAAGACAAATAACACTTTCAACACCTGCCTCAATAGCAGCCGTTAAAACATTATCAGTACCGATAATGTTAGTGCGAACTGCCTCCATCGGGAAAAACTCACAGGACGGTACTTGTTTTAGTGCAGCTGCGTGGAATATGTAATCAACACCGTTCATAGCTCCTCTGCAAGACTCAAGTCAACGAACATCACCGATATAAAACTTTATTTTATCAAAATATTCGGGATATTTTGACTGATAATCATGACGCATATCGTCCTGCTTCTTTTCATCTCTTGAAAAAATGCGTATCTCACCTATATCGGTAGATAAAAAGCGGTTTAATACCGCATTACCAAAAGAACCCGTACCTCCGGTAATTAGTAAGGTTTTGTCTGCAAATAATGACATTTCTATTTCTCCTTATAATTAATAATATATTAAAAATTTAATTTTAAAAATTTTTTAGTCTTTAATTGTATGGCTTTTTTATGAGACACAATAATTAAATAAATCTTATAAACCTTTGGGCCCCAAAACACATAATGGCGAAATCCTTTATGTATTTTTTTAATAATATTAGAATCTCTACGGTCAAAATGATTTAAAAGTTTTCTATTTTCATCAAAATTATTTTTTTTATTAGGGATAAAAACATAATCAACAGAATTATCAATCGGCTGATTATCATAGTCATAGTTATCAGCAAATTTTTCTTCATCAGCTTTTGAAATTTGTTGTTTGAAGCAAAATATACCGCTTCCATCAAAACCATGATTAATAACATGCGAAAGTGCAGGCATTATTACAAAACGGTCAGTTATAGAAATATATGCTCTAAGTGTTATATCACATATTTTGTTGAAAAGGGAATTATTATAGTATAAATTTAAAATTGAATTTGCATAGTCGATTATGCAAGCATCTGTCATATAATTTAATTTGCCATTTTTATATGCAGAAATAAAATTTTGATATAAATATCCATCTTGTATTGCTTTTTCAAATTTTAGATATTTATTTTTCCAATAACCTATTCCCCATTCAGCAGCAACAAAATTAGTTTTAAGTGCATTTGAACTATCAGATTTTACCCAATTAAGAGGATATGAATATCCACTTACCGCTATAACACTTTCATCATTTTTATAATAAGCTAATGCAGAATTTATATATGTTAAAAAATTAATGGATACCTCAATATCATCTTGCATAGTAATAAATGTATTATGAGTTTTCATAACATGATGCTTTAAATCATTAATATTTTTAAAATACCCGTAATTTGAACTTCTTTTTAAAACATTAAAAGAATGAAATATCGAAAAATCTCCGTTTTCCAAATATTTCAAAACCTTATTGTAACCTTCACAGTAACTATCTGTTGGCGGATAATCAAGTCCTATATATATATCAGTATTTTCAGCTTCACTGCAACGTGTCAAACTCTCTATCAAACACGATAAGTGCTTATATCTATTTAATGTAGTAATAATGACAGCAGCACAATCCATACTTCTCACCGAATTTTTAATATATTGATTATTATTGAAAATAAATTCTTAAGCAATTTATAAAACACACTAAAATAATACCTTATATAGTTTAATTTCACCTTGAACATTATAATCATTGTCAAGTATAAATCTGTTTTTTAAAAAGGTTTTTTGACTTGGAATGTTATCCGATTTTATGTATGCAACTAATTGTTTTAAGTTTAAATCACACGCTATTTTGCAAACACCAAAAACCGCATCACTTCCATAACCTTTTCCGCCTGCAAGCTCTTTATCAATAATTATTCTGCCTATTTCTGCTGTTTTGTTATTTAAATCAATGTTATACAGTCCGACACCGCCTATAAAAGTATTATCGGTTAAGGTGAAAACAGAGAACATTATTTCATCACTTTTATTTAAATATGAACTATACCAATTTTTTTGAGCTTCCTTAGTTATAATTCTGCTGTCAAAAAAGAATTTTCTATTGTATTCTTTATTGCGAAAAATACGGTATTGTTCACTAAATTCCTGTGTCATTGGCAAAAGTTTAATTCTTTTTCCAAAATATTTACAAGTATGCTTCATTGTTTAAACTCCGTATTATTTAAAAAATCAGCGGGTAACAAACTTTATTACTTCATCACATATTTTCTGTACATCATCATACGTAAGATAAAGATTAAGCGGAAGCGAAATAGTGTGGTCGCTCACATAATCAGAATACGGACAAGTATCTTTCGCATAATCATACATTTTATAATTGATGTTGCTTGAATAGTGTACACCCGGAAAAATATCAGCATTATTTAAAGCAATAATAAGTTCATCACGGTTTTCAACACAGATTTGGAATAAATGACACGAACTTTCGCAACCGTCCTCAATTCTTACGAGTTTAATTAAATCAGGGTACTGTTCAAGGCGTTTGCGATACCAATTACATATTTGTCTTCTAAAAGAATTATCTCTATCTAAATACTTTAATTGAACTAAACCGATAGACGCCATAATCGAATTGCCATGACCTTTTTCCCCAACATATTCAACATCATATTTCCATTTGTAATTACCCATATTTTGTGTTCTTGCATAGGTATCTTTATTGATACCCAACCAAGATTTTTTGCGAACAATAGTATCAAAGTCGCCGTTTTTAAAGCAAATCATACCTGAATCTGCCGTGGGTAAATTTTTAACCGCTTGGAATGAGTAGACAACCACTTCTGCCTCTTTACCCGGTATTTCGCCTTTATAACGCGTTCCTGTCATATGTGCAGCATCTAAAATAAGTTTTAAATTATATTTATTACAGATATCAACAATTTCATAATAATTACCCATATTTCCGCCCATACCGACATACATTATTGCACGTGTTTTATCCGTGATACGCTCTTTTACAGATTCAGGATTCAAACACAAAGTATCGTCAACATCAGCAAATACCGGTTTAAGATGCGACTTTAAAATAGCATGATTAGTAGTAACAAATGTAATCGGGGTAGTGATTATTTCATCTTCGTCATTCCAACCGTATTGTTCTTTTAAAATATCAACAGCCATATATAGACCTATTGTTGAGGAATTTATATAGTGTGCAAACGGCAGACCGGTATATTGTTTCCATGCTTCCTCAAATTTAACCGTCTTAAATCCAAGTCCCGTCCAACCGACTTCCAAACATTCCCTTATCTCTGCCATACATTCATCAATTTCATATTTTGCCTTAAATAACTGTATTCCCATATTATATACCTCCAAAAATATCAATATATCACTGATAATAACCTATATCAAATACATATGCATGTTCAAAATTATGCTGATTCATTAAAATGGCGGCTTGTGAGCCTCCGCACAGACCCGCTACAAGCAACTGGCATCTTGATAAAAGATACATTGACGATAAATATTCAAGTCCTGCCTGATACTTTGTATCAGCAATTGAATTATCCTTATAATGCCTTTTATTAACAATAATTTTATTTGGATACCTTTCATTAAGCAATTCTTCATATTTTGATTCTTCTGATGCAAAATAAATTTTATCCCAATTGTACAACTCCTTATATTCATCAATTTTAGCAATTACATCTTCAATTTCAGGTTGTATATTATGGTTAAAAGGTTTTCCGTCGCGATATGCTGAACCTCTAATTAACACACCAAGTACTTTTCCCTCGTTTTTGAGAAGTTCATTATATTCACTCTCTACATATTCAATAACAGACGGTTGCATTTTTATATATTTATTATATAGTTGTTCATAATAAGCTTGAGTTTTTTCGTCAGCAGTATAATCGTGGGTTGTGGGAAAAGTAATTACAGGAGGAAAGAGTTTAAGCATCTTTCTCGGAAGATACCTATCAAAAGAATAACCGTATCTCGTATATGACGGACAAATTGAAAAGTTTTCATTTTTAAGTATTCTGTTGACTTCATTTTCGTCAATACTAACACCCTGCATCATTGGTTGCAGATAATATTTTTCCCAAGTGTTTTCATTTACGTCTTTATATTGATTTTCACCTTTGCTCATATCCACCACTAATGTATAACCTTTTTCTTCGGCGTATTTAAGCCAACCTAATACCGTCAACATATGTGTCATTAAGCCGGTGAAATCAATTTTTTGAAAAATTAAATACTTTGTTTTACTCTTTTTGTTATTAACCACCAGCTTAATTCTGTCGGCAAAAATATACCTAAAGGAAATAATAATCGGATGGAATTTCAAACAAAAAAGATTAAGTTTATGTCCGATAGCATAAATAATTCTGTTAGACTTTAACTTTCTTGTGAAGCTCATATAATTCAATCCTCAATTTTATTAGAAATAAGTTTTAAATTTTAATTTTTTGATTTTTCAAAAAGTATATAAAAAATATCTAATAATAAAAGTTTCCAGCAGCCTCGAAATTTTTTGTAATTACCATTAACAAAACTAATTAACAATAAATAAATTTTTTTAATTTTATTATGAATACAAAAAATACCGTAAAAGTCAACAGCCTTTTTGTATTCGTTTGTATACTTAAAATTATTGCTTTGGGGGGATTTTTGTTGAAATACAATCATTCTTTCTCTTAAAAACTTCAAATCACAGAAACGGTCAACTTGATTGCTTTTAGAAATTTGTAATTTCCCAACATCAGTTACTGTAGATGAATGTCTTCGATATTCTATTAACTTATCAGGAATAGCCTTAATTTCTCCAAAACACGGTGCAAGCCAACCTATCCACATATCATGTAAACAAGGCTCTGTAATTATTGGGGAATAATCAAGTATGGTTTTTTTAAAAGCCATAGTTGCACCGCAAACTAAAAATCTTTTTAAAATGTATTTAGAATAAGCCGATGTTGACTCTAACATATACGGTTTAATTGCTATTGATTGCCACATTGAATCACATAAAACATTTCTGTCAGTATCAACCATTACAGCATCGCTGAAAACCAGGACTGTCTTGTCATCAAAAGCCCTCATAACTGTTTCTACTTTGTTTTTATTCCATATATCATCCTGATCACTTGAAAAAATATAATCACCGGAACATAAAGAATAACATTTTTCAAAATTTTTAGTAACATTTAATTTTTTTTCATTTATTACTATTTTCCAATTACCGTGCCACTTTTGCAATATATCTTTGCATATATTAACAGTATCATCATTTGAACAGTCATCACAAATTATAATTTCATCAACTTTATGCGATTGATTAATTATACTTTCTAGTTGTTCGGCAACAAATTTTTCACCGTTATATGTACACATTGCAACAGAAATCATATGTTTACTCCTTGATTTCATCGATAAAAAAAAATATTTATTATGTCAGTGCTTTTTTCTGTATTTAATTAAATACTTTGCAATAATACTATTAGCTTTATTAAAAAGACCTTTAATACCATTTCTTTTGTATATTTTTTTAGCCACAAAAAAACGCACATTAAAAAACAAAGTAAAATATCTGTTATAAATAAAGAGTTTACAGAAAAATATCATTTTAAGAAATTTGAAATGATATTTTTTATATAAAAAATTCCCAATCATTTTATATATCAACTTTTTGTATTCTTTTTGTCCTGAGTCCTTTATTATGCTGAAATTATTTTTTAGTGCATAAGTGTGTAATTTTGTTGATTCTTTAAGTGCATTTTTGAATTTGTTTTGCGAAAAATAAAGCATCTGATTTTCGTATGCTTCTAAACCGTCTAATTTTTTTTCTGACCACTTAGACCTCATAATACTTACAGGCGATTGAAAATAGTAATACAATTCTCTCGGTGATACACTAATATAATCATTATTAAATAATAACTTATAAGTTGTGAATTCGTCCTCGTGAATTCGGCCTTCGGGATAACGAATATCTTTAAAAAGGTTAATATCGTACAGCTTACCCCATGCAACCGTAGCTGTTCCCTGCTCTTGTACCCAAAAATCTTCCGGTGATATTACATAACTCTTTTCCTCAAGAGAAACATAATTCTCTTTTGTTTCCGTCTTTAAAAAATGGCAACAGGAAATCTTCGTACAATTTGTTTTTGAACAAATAAAAAGTTCATTTAAATAATCTTTATGAAC
>JAKSQC010000032.1 GCA_024404325.1 Clostridia bacterium | reverse complement strand
ATTTTAGATGAATTTCTTGCTATTTTTTTGCGAAGTTCCGCCAAAAGCGGTGATGCATTGTCACTTATTTCATCTTCCGATTTTATTACAAAATTTATTTTATCTTCAAGGTATTTATTCGGATTTAAACCCGAAAACAGATGGTCTATACAGTAATCTTTTTTAGACGAACATTCTTCACGCCATTTTTTAACCGTCCGTATACTTCTTAAAACCTCTGCAATATCAAGAAGTTCCCTGACAGACAGCGAAGCACCTACCTGTGAACGGGTAAGTGCAGATGATACGTTTTTACAACTTCCGAAAGAAGGAGACGAAAATGACGCAATAAGTGTATAAGCATCTTCTGTTTCGCATAGAAGGTGCTTTACCTCATTAAAATCGGTTGACGGCATAAGGCTCAACGCTAACTCTTTTGCATCGGGCATTGTTGCCTCTTCGCTTAACTTCTGCAAAATGCTCGGAAGTTCAAGAGCCTTTGAATGTTTTTCGATACTGTACTTCATTTTCTTTCTTCCTAAATAAACTGATTGTAAAAATCAAGTGTCTTAAAGCTGTGTTCTGTTTGCATAATTATATACTTCTCTGTAATACGGGAAAGCATATCAGCCTTATTTTCGGGTATTTTAAAGGAATATAAATTTTTAAACTCGGAATATACTATATGACGCATAGCCTCTAATACGGTGCGGTCAACTGCGATACAGTATTCACCGCTTTTACAGTTTTCACATAAAAGCGTACCGTCTGTAAGCCTGAAATACATTATACCGTCCTCAAACTTACCGCAACCGTCACAGGCGACAAGGTTTGGCATATACCCTGACATTACCGCAATTCTAAATTCCGTTATCGCCTTTATAAGCGACGGGCTTATTTTATTCGTTGTGAGAAATTCAAGGGAATTAAGTATAAGCCTTAAAAATTCCTCGCCGTTTGTATCGTTAGCACCAAACACCAAACACAGTTCACAAAAATACTGTGATAAAGAAAGATTTACTATATCACTGCCTGCACCGAAAAAAATCTTTATCGGTGTAGCCTCGGTGACTTTATATGTATCGCCCTTTTTTTGTATACTGAAATTGGAATAGGCAAGAAGCCCCGTTGCGGCACCTTTTTTACTCTTTATGCTCTTTGCACCTACGGCAAATGCCCTGATAACGCCCATATCACGTGTCATCAGGGTTATCAGAGTATCCTTTTCCCCTATATTCATTTCCTTTATTACAAGAGCGTCCGTCGAAATGAGAATTATCAACACCTCCGCTAACTTCTTCTGCTTTACGGGAATCGGCATATTTTAAATAATCGTCAACCTTACCGCTGATTACAAATTTAAGCCAATTACCCTGTATGCTCATTTTTATGACCCCCCTAAAACTTACAATATAATTGTTTGCTTTGGGAAGTTAAATTATAGTAGGAAATAAAAGTAAAGTTTTAATTATCCAAACCGAATGTATGAATAAGTCCCTGACGGTTACGCCAGTCCTCCTTTACCTTTACCCAAAGTTTTACCGATGCTTTTATGCCGAAAAACTTTTCTATATCACTTCTTGCATACGTTCCTATACGCTTTAGCATTGCTCCGCCTTTGCCTATTATTATTCCCTTATGGCTTTCTTTCTCACAGTAAATAACTGCGTCAACCTCTAATATAGGCTCACCGTCTTTATTATCACGCTCGTAAAATCTTTCTAAATCAACCGCAACCCCGTGCGGTACTTCCTTATCAAGCGTACATAACAGTTTTTCCCTTATCATTTCGGCTACCATTACCTTTTCGGGTTGGTCGGTAACGTCGTCTTCGCCGAAATAATGCGGTGAGGGTTTTGCATACTTTTCAAGTTCACTAAGCAATATATCTATACCGTCACCCGTTTTCGCCGAAAGCGGTACTACCGCCTCAAAACCGTAAAGAGCATTATATGCGTTTATTATATCAAACAATTCGTCCTTTTTCGGCAGTAAATCTATTTTGTTGATAACCAAAATGCAACGCAGTTTCTTATTCTTTACAGATTCTATTAAAGCAAGTTCCGCAGGTGGCATATCGTCCTTTAAAAGTTTAAAGTCAGGTCTTGCATCAACAACCAAAACTACTGCGTCAACATCCGACATTCCGCTGTCAACCGCCTTAATCATATTCGTTCCCAAAAGATTATGCGGTTTATGAAATCCGGGGGTATCGATAAATACATACTGCGTTTCTTCTTTTGTAAGTATTCCCATTATTCTCGTTCTCGTAGTCTGCGGTTTATTTGATACTATTGCTACCTTTTGACCGAGTATTCTGTTCATAAGAGAAGATTTGCCGACATTCGGTCTGCCGATTATGGTAATAAAAGCCGATTTTTGCGTCATATCATACACCACTTAAGCCTTGTTTATCGCAAGTCCGAGCCTTTCAAGTATTTTTTCTTCCTTTTCCCTCATTCGCATCTGCTCAAGTCCGCCGTTTACGTGGTCGTAACCCAAAAGATGAAGTACAGAATGTACCGTAAGATAGGCTACTTCCCTCTCTATACCGTGACCGTACAGATTTGCCTGATACAGTGCGTGGTCAACCGATATTATTACATCACCCAACATTTTAGCACCCGTTTCGGGATTTATATCGTACTTTCCGTCACTTCCCAAAGGAAAAGAAAGTACATCGGTAGAACTGTCTATGTTTCTAAACTGACTGTTTAAAAGTCTTATCTGCTCGTCCGAAACAAAGGTAACCTCTATTTCCGCAGAGTCGGAAAATTCTTCTTCATCAAGTGTTGCTATACAAGCCTTGCGTACCAAAAGTCTTGTACCTGTCGGAAATTTAACCTTTTTATATCTATCTGTTATATTAACCTTTATGCTCATTTATGTCCACCGATTTTTTCATATGCCTTGATAATTTCCTGCACAAGTCTGTGTCTTACAACGTCCTTGCCGGTAAGTTTTATAATTGCTATATCCTCTATTCCGTTTAAGACGTTTACCGCCTCTTTAAGCCCCGAACTTTTACCGTCGGGCAGGTCTATCTGCGTAACATCACCCGTTACAACCGCCTTTGAATTAAAGCCTAAACGTGTTAAAAACATTTTCATCTGCTCTGACGTTGTATTCTGTGCCTCGTCAAGTATTATAAAACTGTCGTCAAGTGTTCTTCCCCTCATATATGCCAACGGTGCTACCTCTATATCCCCGCGTTCCTGACACTTTTGGAAGTTTTCTGCTCCAAGCATATCAAACAGTGCATCATAAAGCGGTCTTAAATACGGGTCTATTTTCTGTTGCAGGTCGCCCGGTAAAAAGCCCAACCGCTCGCCTGCCTCGACTGCCGGACGCGTTAAAATTATCCTGTTTACCTGCTTTGAGCGAAAAGCGTTTACCGCCTGTGCTACCGCAAGATAGGTCTTTCCCGTACCCGCAGGCCCTACGCCTACGGTTATCGTATTGTTTTTTATTGCCTCAACATACTTTTTCTGTCCTAAAGTTTTAGGTTTTACGGGACGTCCCTTTGACGATACACAAATACAGTCGGCATCGGTTATGGATGATATTTTATCTTCGTCGCCGTCGGCAACCATACCGATAACAAGTTCTACGCTCTGCGAATTTACCGTTTCTCCCTTATTTATCATTGAAATAAGACAGTTAAGAGCCTTGCAGGCTTTCAAAACATTTTCGGTATCCCCTATAACCTTTATTTGTCCGCCGTGAGAGGTAATGTTTACATTATATTCCTTTTCAAGCCTTTTGATATTCTCGTCAAAATTACCGAACAGACCTATTAACTGTTCTACCCTCTCAATATCAACAAGTTGTTCAAACAATAAACTTTTCCATCCTTTACTTTTACTAATTTCCATTATAACATATTTTTTCCTAATTTACAGTACTAATTAACATTTTTTCCTCAATTTCTATATTTTCTTTTGCTTTTAGAGTTATCGTTACGGTAAGTTCGCCGTCAGTTTCACTTTCATTTATATCGGTTATATCATACTCTGAAAATTTATTACTTTCTATTTCCTCTTTTATTTCAGTTTCAAGTTTGTTTTTTAAAGTGTCTTTATTATACTTAATTTCCTTTTCATCTGTTAATATATATTTCTTAACGGTGATGCTTATAGGCAGTTTCTTATTAAAAAGTTTTGCATTATGTGTTTTTACCTTACTTTCATATGTCCCCTTTACTTCTCCTATGTAAAGAGGAATTTTTAAGCCGAATAAATCTATTACACTTCTTTTTACTGTTTTCCCTGTTTTTTTATTTACGGTATCACTGAATTTACCCGTTTTTGAAAAGGTATGCTCGGTTTGTGCAGTAACCGTTCCGACGGAACGCACAAATACCGTACTGTCCATACTTTCTATTATTCCCGAAACAAGTAAATCTCCGCTTGCTACGGTATCTCCCACCTTTACTACCACATTTCCTGAGGTTACATCTATTTTTTCTATTATTCCGTCGCATTTCGATTTCAGGTTTGACGGTGCGGTATCCTTTTCATCAGTACTGTTTTGCACCTCGGTTACGTTTACACTCAGTACGCACCCTTCTATATTAAGCGACGCCCAAGACAAACCTTTAGTATTAAGCAAAAGCCGCTGTGCGTCAAATTGCGGGTCAATCTTTGAAATAAGTTTACCCTCGTGTATACCTATTTTACCGCAGGCATTTATTACGTCATTATCACTTATATTTACGTTACCCACCGCGTTTATTGTCCATATAAAACTTGACATAAATTTAAGCACGGCAAAAAAAATAACGGCCCCTGCAATAAAGCCTATACGGTTTTTATACCTTACTGCTATAAAGGGTAATCCGTTTTTCTTCAAAATCTTTATTCTGACGCCCGTTTTTCTTTTTATAATACGAATTTTTCTAAAACCGTTTATACTAATGCAACCCGTTATCCTGTTTTTTTCGCACCGTAAATTCCAAATTGTAATTCTGTTTGCCGCCGCTAAATTTAATATCCTTTCAAAATATTCTCCTTTTATTTCTATAAATAAGTATCCCCTTAAAAAACGAAAAAGCCACAACATTAAAAATTACCTCTAAACACAAAATTCTACCGACGAAATATTCCCCTTTACAGTAATCACTTCTCCCTCAAAAAGTACAATATCAAAATTGTTTCCGCAAAGCACAACAGAACCTTTACTTAGTTTAAGACGTATATAATCTGAATTATATTCAAAAACCCCCTCACAACCGTCAACAACGATTTCCCTGTTTGAAAACATTTCTATATGTGCACCTTTTATCATATCTCGGTCTACAATATCGTCAGCAAAACCCATTAGCCGTATTTTGCTACTTTTAGCCGCCGACTTAAACTTAAACTTTCGTGACACCTTTTCACGCCCTTTAAAAATCTTCTAATTAAAGGTATGAAAATAACACTATAATAATTCTTATTTGCATATTATATTTTGAGGTGAAAAAAAGTGTTGAAAAAGTTTTTAAGACCGCTTTATTTCTGTGTTTTTACAGCGGTTATATTCTTTATTGTTTTAATTGTATTCCCCGAAAGGGCAAAAGAGGGTGTAGCCTACGGCATTATGCTTTCGGGTTCTGTTATAATACCCTCCTTTTTCCCGTTTACCGTATGCGTTTTATTTATTCTGCGAACGGGTATACTCGATAAAATACATTTAAAAAGCGAAATTGCGGTAATGATTATGTCTTTCATAGGCGGATACCCGCTCGGTGCAAAAACGGTAAATGAAATGTATAAACTTAAAAAAATCGACGAAAAAAAAGCGGGACTTATGTTATGCTACTGCGTTAATGCAGGACCGTCTTTTATAATATCGGCGATAGGTGTGGGAATGTTACAGTCTAAGACGTTAGGCTACATACTTTTATTTGCACATATCGCTTCTTCCCTCATAAATGCTTTAATAATAAAGATATTTTTTGACAAAAAGGAAACGGTTGTTATTAAAAAAAACGACAACCCGACTAATCTTGCAGATACGTTTGTAAATTCTGTTGCCGACGGTGCATCGTCGGTTTTTGCAATATGTACCTTTGTAATACTCTTTAGTACAATAAATGCATATTTACTTTATCTTGCCAATAAATTTGAGCTGTTAAAGTTTCTTATTTATCTTACGGAGGTTACTACCGCTTCTGCCTATACAAAAAATGTTTATTTAATAGCCTTTCTGTTAGGCTTTAGCGGTTTATGTATCTGGTGTCAGGTGTTTTCTTATTTTGCAGGTACTAACATTAAAATGTTACCCTTTATCATTTCACGTTTTACAGGCGGACTTTTAAGTTCGGGAATAGTTTTTATAATCACTAAGTTTGCTAATATAACTCTGCCCACTTTAAGCAACGCATTAAGCTATCAGAAAAAATTAAGTTTTTCAGGTATCGAGGTATCTGTATCTCTTGCTTGTATGATAATAATTTTTTTGATATCTCTAAGCAAAAAAAGGTTACAAATCGACCTTAAATGACATTTTTTTAATTTACATATCTTTTATTATTGTTTAAGGTGTGATATAATGGTAGCATAATTTTAGAAAATGCTGGTGTTTTTATGATTTCGTTCATTGTTTCGGTAGTTTTACTTTTTATCGGTTGGTTTTTGTACAGCAGGGTTGTAGAGAAAGTTTTTTGTCCTGATGATAGGCAGACGCCTGCCGTTGCAATAAATGACGGTGTTGACTGTACACCCCTTAAAACTCCAAAAGCTTTTCTCATTCAACTTCTAAACATTGCAGGAACAGGGCCTATATTCGGTGCACTTATGGGAGCGGAATTCGGTCCGTGCGTATTTTTGTGGATAGTTTTCGGCTCTATTTTAGGCGGTGCGGTACACGACTATATGGTGGGTATGATTTCCTGCCGTCACGAAGGTAAATCAATAGCCGAATTATCAGGTATTTATCTTAGTGACACCGCAAAATGGATAATGCGTCTTTTCTCAATTTTACTGCTGCTTCTTGTCGGTGCGGTATTTGTAACAAGCCCTGCGGCACTTATTGCAAGACTTACCCCCAAGGTTATGTCTGCAGAGTTTTGGGTATGTATAATAATCATTTACTATGCACTTGCAACTATGCTACCTATAAACAAACTTATCGGTAAACTCTATCCCTTATTCGGCATAGTTTTAATGATTATGGCAGTGGGTATTATAGGAAGTCTTATTATTTCAAAAGACTATACTTTGCCCGAAATCACACTTTCAAATCTTCATCCTGAAAATAAACCTGTATGGCCGTATATGTTTATAACGGTTGCCTGCGGTGCAATTTCGGGTTTTCACGCCACACAGTCCCCTATGATATCTAAATGTATTACAAAAGAAAAAAACGGAAGAAACGTATTTTACGGTGCTATGATTGCAGAATCGATTATTGCACTCGTATGGGCGGCTGCCGGTGTAACTTTCTACAAAACTACGGGAAGTTTAAGCGAAGCACTCTCAAACTTTGGTCAATCGGGCGTTGTTTACGATATTTCATTCAAACTTATGGGAACTGTCGGCGGTGTTCTTGCGATAATAGGTGTTGTTATTTGTCCTATCACATCAGGAGATACGGCATTTAGAAGTGCAAGGCTTATTCTTGCAGAATGGACGGGACTTGAACAAAAACAACTTAAAAACAGACTTATAATAACAATTCCGCTGTTATGTGCAGGTGCTTTGCTGACGCAACTCGATTTTGACGTTTTATGGAGATATTTTGCTTGGAGCAATCAGACTCTTGCAACCATAGCATTATTTGTTGCCACGGCGTATATTCTTAAGAATAACAAGAATAAGTTGTACTCGCTTATAACTTCCCTGCCTGCAACCTTTATGATGGCAGTAACCTCAACCTATATACTTATGGCAGACGAAGGGTTTAAATTAAAAAATTATTTTGCTTATCCGATAGGAATAGGCTGCACCGCAATAGTTTTTATTTGGTACTTACATATTTTAAAAAAGTATACTGAAAAAACGAAAAACAAACTTTGATATAATGCTTGTTTTATGGGGAAAAATGTATTATAATGTTACTATTCACGAGTATTTTAACATAGTATAATGGAAAATCCGCCCTCAAAAACCGAGTTCGGATTATTCTTGTTAGGCTACAGTTAAATTGTATTAAGGAATTGATAAAATGGCGGAAGAAAGAATTGAAAATTTAAGAAAC
Source organism: Clostridia bacterium (assembly GCA_024404325.1). GTDB lineage: Bacteria > Bacillota > Clostridia > Oscillospirales > Acutalibacteraceae > UBA737. Next base: position 5,517 of record JAKSQC010000032.1, on the reverse strand, counting down.
GTTGCAATAATTGCCCACGTTGACCACGGCAAGACAACACTTGTAGACCAACTGTTAAAGCAGAGCGGTACTTTTCGCGATAACGAGGCTGTAAGTGACCGAGTTATGGACTCGAACGACCTTGAGCGTGAGAGAGGCATTACGATACTTTCAAAAAACACGAGCGTTATGTATAACGGCGTTAAGATAAATATTGTTGACACACCGGGACACGCAGATTTTGGCGGTGAGGTTGAAAGAATACTTCAAATGGTTGACGGTGTGTTACTGCTTGTTGACGCATTTGAGGGTTGTATGCCACAGACTCGTTTTGTGCTTAAAAAGGCGTTGTCATTAGGCAAAAAAGCGGTTGTTGTTATAAATAAGATTGACAGACCTATGGCACGTCCGCACGAGGTTGTAGACGAAGTTCTTGACCTGTTTATTGAACTCGGTGCAGACGATGACCAGATAGAATTCCCCGTTGTATTCGCATCTGCAAGAGACGGCTACGCTTCCTACTCGCCCGATGTAAAGGGTACTGATATGAAACCGTTGTTTGAGGAGATAATAAAGGAAATAGAACCCCCTGTAGGTGATACAAAAGCACCGTTACAGATACTCTTTACCAATATCGAATATGACGATTACCTCGGAAGAATAGGTGTAGGCAGGGTTATAAGGGGCAGTGTTAATGTAGGACAGACGGTCGCACTCTGTCACAAAGACGGCTCTTCGTCTAACGTTAAAATAGCAAAATTGTTTATGCATAAAGGTTTAAAGCGTGTAGAGGTAGAACAGGCTACGGTAGGCGATATTATTCAGGTATCGGGAATAAACGAGCTTGAAATCGGCGAAACGGCTTGCAGTACCGAATGTATTGAGGCTTTGCCTTTTGTAAAGATAGACGAGCCTACCCTTTCTATGAACTTTATGGTTAATAACTCACCGTTTGCGGGAAAAGACGGAAAATTTGTTACATCAAGAAATTTGCGTGAACGTCTTTTTAAAGAGGTAATGACCAACGTAAGTTTAAAGGTAGAAGAAACCGACAGTGCCGACACCTTTAAGGTATCGGGCAGAGGTGAACTTCATCTTTCAATACTTATTGAAACAATGCGTCGTCAGGGCTATGAATTTCAGGTCTCCCCTCCTGCCGTTATCTATAAAAAAGATAACGACGGCAAACTGCTTGAACCTATTGAACTTCTTATGATAGAAGTACCCGAAGAATACGTCGGAGCAGTTATGGAGAGACTCGGTACTCGCCACGCAGAGATACGCAATATGGGTACACGTGAAGGCGGAACATCGCATCTTGAATTTTTAATTCCGGCGCGCGGTCTTTTAGGATACCGTTCACAGTTTATGACCGACACTAACGGTAACGGTATTATGAACCACGTATTTAACGGTTATGAGCCGTATAAGGGCGATATTGAGCAGAGAAACACAGGCTCAATTATCGCACACGAAAGCGGAGAGGCTACGGGTTACGGTTTATTTAACACACAAAGCAGAGGGCGTTTGTTTATAGGTCCGTCAACACCCGTATACGAGGGAATGATTGTAGGAGAAAATCCGAAAAACGAGGATATTGTTTGCAACGTATGTAAGAAAAAGCAGATGACAAACACAAGAGCCTCGGGTTCTGACGATGCTTTGCGTTTGGTACCGCATTCAGTTTTAAGCCTTGAACAGTCGCTCGAATTTATTAAAGACGATGAACTTGTTGAAATTACGCCTAATAATATACGCCTTAGGAAACGAATACTCAACAAGGAACAGCGTATGAAATTTGAGGCTAAGAACCGCTGATGAACTACGTTATTCTTGATATGGAATGGGACAGTGCCTTTTGCAAAAAACATTCAAGATTTATAAATGAGATTTTACAAATAGGTGCTGTAAAGTTAAACAGTAATTTTGAAGTATGCGATACGTTTGAAGTTACGGTAAAATCTTCGCTAAAGAAAAAAGTTTCGGGAAGATTCTTTGAACTTACGGGAATTACAACCGAAGATATGCTTTCGGGTATACCGCTATGCAAAGCGGTAAAAGAATATAACGATTGGTTAGGCGACAATACCGTTACTATGACGTGGAGTGAATCAGACCTTTATACTATACTTGAAAACGAAACATATTTGCTTGACGGCGTAAAATTCAAGATGGACAAATATCTTGATTTGCAGAAGTATATACAAAATGAAATGCGTCTTATAGGCAAAGAGAGTAAAAACCAAATATCACTCGGTAACGCGGCACAATTACTCGGTGTAAGTACTAAAGATTTAGACCTGCACACCGCAAAGGACCACAGTCTGTTATCTGCCTTAATTTTAAAAAAGTATTTTTGTAAAGAAAGATTTGATTTATACCTAAGAGATACCTCAAACCCCGATTTTTATAAACGGCTTTCTTTTAAACCTTATTATATTGACGATTTAAGCAATGCCGATATTGATAAATCGGAACTTATTTTTAAGTGCGATATATGCGGTGAAACTGTCGAGCGTACATCTAAATGGCACTATAAAAACAGGAATTTCACTGCCACATTTCATTGCAAGCATTGTAAAAGGCGGTTTTTAGGACGTATCAGTTTCAGAAAAAACTTTGATAATATTACGGTTAAAAAACGCACTTGCGGACTGAAAAAGAAAAAGGCAGAGGTTAAGAATAATGATATGCAACCTATGTCCGAGAAAATGCTCAGCTGAGCGTACCGATGAACAAAATATAAAAGGAATATGTAAAATGCCCTTGCTTCCGCGTGTTGCAAGGGCTACTTTGCATTTTTGGGAAGAGCCGTGTATCAGCGGTACAAACGGCTCGGGAACTGTGTTTTTCAGCGGGTGTCCGCTAAAGTGTGTATTTTGTCAAAACTTTTCTTTAAGCAAAGACGGTTTTGGAGAAATTGTGTCGGTAGAAAGGCTTGCGGAAATTTTTTGGGAACTCGAACAAAAGGGTGCACACAACATAAACCTTGTAACACCTACGCATTATGTGCATTCGATAATTAAAGCACTTGAAATTTACAAACCAAATATACCGATAGTTTATAATTCAGGCGGTTATGACAGCGTTGAAGCGTTAAAAGCACTTGAAAATTACATTGATATTTATTTGTTAGACCTAAAATATATGTCAAGCGAAAGGGCAAAACGCTATTCGCTTGCATACGATTACCCTACGGTTTCAAAAAATGCAATTTTAGAAGCATACCGACAAAAAAGTACACCCGTTATTGAAAACGGAATTATGAAAAGCGGTGTAATAGTGCGTCACCTTATTTTGCCTCAGGGAACAAATGATGCAATAAACGTTTTTAATTGGGTAAAAGACAACCTGCCGAATGCGTATTTCAGCATTATGTCACAGTATGTACCCTGCGGTAATTTAGAAAAGTACCCTGAAATAAACCGTAAAATAACACGCAGAGAATACGAAAAGGTGTTAAACCATATATGCAGTACCGATTTTAACAACTGTTATTTCCAAGAACTTTCGAGTTCTTCTAAGGACTATATCCCCGATTTTGACCTTACCGGAATTAAAAAAATATAGTTTGTCATAAATAGTCTTCCGACTTCATATTTATCTAACAGTGCAAGAATAAAAAAGTTTTCGGAGGAATTTATATGGCAAATACGAGTATATATCAGGACATAGCCACAAGAACAAGCGGAGATATTTATATCGGTGTTGTAGGTCCTGTGCGTACCGGAAAATCAACATTTATAAAACAGTTTATGGACAAATTGGTATTACCCAATATTCCTGAAGACTACCAAAAAGAACGGGCTAACGATGAGTTACCGCAGTCGTCCTCAGGACGTACCATAATGACCACAGAGCCAAAATTCATTCCCGAAAAGGGAGTAGAAATAAGCATAGACGTCAATGCAAAGATGAACGTTAGGCTGATAGACTGTGTAGGTTACATAGTACCGAGTGCATTAGGGTATATAGAGGGCGACCAACCCCGTATGGTAATGACGCCGTGGTATCAAGAGCCTATACCCTTTAATATGGCGGCGGAAATGGGTACAAGAAAGGTTATTAACGAACATTCAACCATAGGTCTTGTTATAACTACCGACGGCAGTATCAGCGATATACCGCGTGAGGAATACGCCGAAGCGGAATGCAGAGTAATAGACGAACTAAAACAGATAAACAAACCGTTTATAGTACTTCTTAACTGTATGTACCCCGATTCCGAAGAATCGGAACAGTTATCGCAAGAACTCAGTAAAGAATACGGCGTACCCGTTATACCCGTCAACTGCCTTGAACTTAACGAGGACGATATAAGACGCATACTCTCCCGCGTACTTTATGAGTTCCCCGTAAGAGAGATATGTATAAACTTCCCGAGATGGATAAACACACTCCCCGTAGACCACTGGTTGCGTTCAGATCTTACCGAGTCAATAAAGCAGTCCGCAACGGGAATAAAGCATATAAGAGATATAAACTGTTTTGAAAAAACATTTGCAAACAGTGAAAATGTTGACGGTGCTAAAATCGACTCAATAGATTTAGGTTACGGCAGTGCAAAAATAAATATCGACGTTAAAAAGGCACTTTTCTATAAAGTACTTGCAGAAACCACAGGTCTTAATATTGCCGACGAACAGGAACTTATGACGAGTATAGCGGAACTCGCAAAAATCAAGGCGGACTATATGCGGGTTAAAGACGCACTCGACGAGGTTGAGGCTACGGGTTACGGAATAGTTATGCCCTCCATTGAAGAACTTACCCTTGAAGAACCCGAAATTGTAAAACAGGGCGGAAGATACGGTGTAAGACTCAGGGCATCTGCACCGTCAATACACCTTATGAAAGCAAATATCACAACCGAGGTAAGTCCGATAGTCGGAACAGAAAAGCAGTCCGAAGACCTTATTATGTACCTGCTTGACGAATTTGAGGAAGACCCCGTTAAGATTTGGGACTCAAATATATTCGGAAAGTCGCTCCACGAACTTGTAAACGAGGGACTTCACACAAAACTTGCCCGTATGCCGGTTGACGCAAGAATGCGTGTACAGGAAACAATCGAGCGTGTCATAAACGACGGTTGTAACGGTCTTGTTTGTATCATTCTGTAATAATAAATAAAAAAAGCCGACTGTAACGGCACAACCGCATAAGGAAGTTTTTGGGAAAAGCAAACCCCACCGAAAAGGGATTCATTTTCGGTGGGGGAATTTTTATCTGATAAACTGGGATTTGTTAACTAGTTTTATTCGTCTGCTTGGTAATTAAATTGGTCGATATAATCCGAGCTGTATTTTGAATAAGTTAATTTTCCATTTTTATCCGCTTTGAAATATTTATTTTTTTCATCTATTTCAAACTTTGATAAAAAAATATATATGCTTTCTTCTGTTTGTTGGAAATTATCCATATCAGAGCAATGAATTTGCTTTACATTTTTTCCAAGGTGAATTGTTACAGGTATTTTTTCAACAACAGTATCTTCTTCAATACCACCACAAGAAGTCGCAACATCACCTTCATAAC
>JAKSQC010000031.1 GCA_024404325.1 Clostridia bacterium | reverse complement strand
AAAGTTTGTGCCTAAAAGTGAAATAATAAAAATATGTTCCCCTAAAAGTAAGTACGACCAAACGTCGTTTTTTTCACACCGGCACCATCAGTGTCGGTTGTACACTTCATTCACCGTTTCGATGTATATGTTGAACGAGCTGTGATCGTGATCGTTGCGCCGCAGATACATGTTTTTCTTGTCCAGATATACATCCCTGACTTCGAGCCACAGATCGTTCTTTTTCAACCAGTCGACCTTCTTCTGCAATCCTTCCGAATTGCGTGCTTTGTTCCAAAACCAGCAATCCATATATGTATAACCCGTCTTATCGTGAATAAGACGGTACCATCCATTGTTGTCCGTTGTAATGATACAAAGATCAATGCTGAACGGTGTTTTATTTCCTTTGTTAAAGATGCGTTGCTCCGTTGTCAATGCCGATGTTGAATCCTGACAGTCACCCCAGTCATTTGCCTTTAAAACGATGTTAAACTGCTTTCTTACATACCCTTTTATGCCGTTGCCATCGTTAATGTTAAATATGCCGCTATCGACAATTTCCAAATTGAAATCCAGATCAACGGCATTATTTTCGTTCTGTGTAATCAGATTCTTAGCACCACTGCCGACAAGATTTGCTTTTACACGCATTTTGCCGTCGCCGTTAATCTGCTGCACCAGCTGATTGATGATATCACAACATACTGATTTCATGCGTTTCAGAAAGTCTTTGTCTTTGATAAAATGATACATATTTTTCCTCCTGCCCCCCGAAACCACCCAATTGACTTTCCGTCAAATCGTTATATTATATCACGCTTTTGGTGTTTGTCAATACTTGATTTCCTGATATTTGAAAAATCACTATTTCGTTATAAAAACCGTTTTACAGGAGAATATAAAGCATTAGTTTAGAATATAAATTCCGTTATCGGCAAAAACATAGATAAATATTGTTTTAACGATTTGACATTTTGCCGATAATGTGGTATACTAATAGCAGTAATTTTGGAGGTAGGAACATGAAATATCTATCCGTCAAAGAGGTTGCTTTACTTTGGAATACATCTGAGCGCAGCGTTCGTAATTACTGTGCTGCAGGTCGTGTTACCGGTGCTTTCCTTACGGGCAAGACTTGGAATATTCCTGAAAATGCCGAGAAACCTGAAAGAAGTAATAAAAGCAAACCTGACAGAGAAACCTTGCTTGATATTTTGAAAGAAGAAAAGCGTGGACAGGTACACGGCGGTATTTATCATAAAATACAAATTGAACTGACCTACAACTCCAATCATATCGAAGGCAGTCGTCTTACCCACGATCAAACCAGATATATTTTTGAAACCAATACTATCGGCATCGCCGAGGAAGGCATACGGGTTGATGATATTATTGAAACTACCACTCATTTCCGCTGTATTGATGAAATAATTGACAGTGCAAAATCACAGCTTAGCGAAAGATTTATTAAGCATCTGCATTTTATTCTAAAGACCGGCACAAGCGATGCGAAAAAAGATTGGTTTGCCGTTGGCGATTATAAAAAATTGCCTAATGAGGTGGGTGGCAGAGAAACTACTCTACCCGAAGATGTGTCGGCTGAAATGAAAAAACTCCTTGCTGATTATAACAGCAAGGAAAATATAACCCTCGAAGATATTATAGAATTCCATGTGCAGTTTGAGCGAATTCATCCGTTCCAAGACGGAAACGGTCGTGTCGGCAGACTTATTATGTTTAAGGAGTGTCTTAAACATGATATAGTTCCGTTTATTATTGAAGATAAAATTAAAATGTTTTACTATCGCGGACTAAAGGAATGGAATCAGGAAAAAGGTTATCTCACCGACACATGTCTTTCCGCACAGGACAAGTTTAAAGAGTATCTGGATTATTTCAGAATAAAATATTAAATCTTGTTGTAAAAGAAACGCCTTGGAACTGAATGGTTCCAAGGCGTTTTGTGGCGGAGACGGAGGGATTCGAACCCTCGTCCCTCAAGGGGCATCATGATTTCGAGTCATGTCCGTTATGACCACTTCGATACGTCTCCGAATATGTTAACTCGGTTGCCCGAGGTTAACGCAGTATTAAATTTTCGTTAGAATTTTCATTAGATATGCTGATAATTTGTAGTAGGTGAGGTGCCGTAAACACGCATCAATAAAGGGCTTTCAGAAAATCAGCTTACAAAATCTATACAAGATTTCGAGTCATGTCCGTTATGTCCTGTTGCGGTTCCCGAAAATTTTTTCTCGTTATTCACGTCGCAAAATTTCGACCGCTGCCACTCCTTATTCCTCGTTGCATCCGCCACTGGCGGCACTCGGAAACGTCCCCACTTCGATACGTCTCCAAATATATTGTTAAACTCATTAAAGAGCATTAACCGATATTAAATTTTGTTTGCCTTTCTCTTGACAAAAGCTTAAAAAAGAGGGAAAATAAATACGGTTTATAAATTACCGACTGATTTATTATATATAAGAAAACTATTATTGTCAAGTTTCATTTTAGGGGAGTTGATAGCATGCGTCCTCCGATGATGCCACCGCCTGCGGGTATGCGTGGACCTATGGGCAGAATGCCCGGACCTCGGGGCTTTTTGACCGAAGCGGAAAAGGCAAACAAGCCGAAAGTATCTTTAAAACTTATTAAAAGAATACTCGGTTATTTAAAACCTTATTCATTTCAGTTTATACTTGTTTTTATAGCCCTTGCGGTATCGGCGGTGTTAGGACTTTTGCCGAGTGTTGTGACGGGTAAAATTGTTGACGAAATAATTTCTCCGAACAGTACTGTAAGGTCGCTTATAATACTTCTTATAGCGGCATTTACCATACTTGCGGTATCACAGATAATAAGCGTACTTGAACAGTACATAAACTCTTGGATTTCGCAGATGATAATACGGGATATGCGTAACGAAATGTACGACCACTTACAACATATGTCCCACGCGTTTTTCACAAGCGAAAAACAGGGCGATATCATTACGCGTATGAACAGTGATATAAGCGGAGTAAGCAATGTAATATCGGGGACACTTACTTCTGCAGTCAGCAACATACTTACTATAGGTACGTCTGTTTTTTATCTTTTTTACACAGATTGGCGACTTGCGATAGTCGGACTTATCATAATTCCCATACTTATTTTCCCTACCCGTGCGGTGGGTAAAAAGCGTTGGATGCTTTTAACCGACGCACAGCAAAAACAGGATGAACTCAACCAACATGTTGATGAAACGCTTTCTGTAAGCGGTTCTATGCTTGTAAAACTGTTTACAAGGGAAGAAAGGGAATATGAAAAATTTAAAAAAATAAATAACGGAGTTACGCAAATCACGGTAAAAGAAAACCGTGCGGGAAGTTGGTTTAGGGTATTTATGGGAATGTTCATACAAACCGCACCGCTACTGATATACTTTGCCGGCGGACTGCTCATTATTGCAAAGGGCGACAAAAGTCTTACCATAGGAGATATAACGGTGGTGGTATCGCTTGTAAACAGGCTTTACCAACCTGTGCGAATGCTTTTAGATTTACAGGTTGATTTCACCCGTTCGTTAGCCCTTTTCACGAGAATTTTTGAATACTTTGACCGCAAATGCGATATAGTAAATCCGCAAAACCCACAAAGACCGTCCCTTGAAAACTGTAGTATCGCATTTAAAGACGTTCATTTTTCTTACGAGCAAGGTCTTGAAATACTAAAAGGCATTAACTTTGAGATGCCTAGCGGAAAAATGTATGCAATAGTCGGCTCTTCGGGTGCGGGGAAGTCTACTATTATAAATATGATACCCCGTCTGTACGACATGAGTTCGGGCAGTGTTGAGATAGCGGGTGTGAATGTAAAAGATTTTGACCTTACATACCTTAGAGAAAACATCGGTACGGTAACGCAGGACACATATTTATTTAACGGAACAATACTTGAAAATTTGTTATACGCAAAAACTGATGCGACTATGGAAGAAATAGAAAATGCCTGTAAAACGGCAAACATTCACGATTTTATTATGTCGCTTCCAAAGGCTTATGAAACGGTAGTTGGAAACCGCGGACTAAAACTTTCAGGCGGTGAAAAACAGAGGGTATCAATAGCAAGGGTTGTGCTTAAAAACCCGAAAATACTTATACTTGACGAGGCAACATCTTCGCTTGATTCAATATCCGAAAGTCTTATACAGTCGGCACTTGACAAGGTGATGAAGGGCAGAACGAGCCTTGTAATAGCACACAGACTTACAACCGTTTTATCAGCCGACCGCATAATGGTGATGGACGGTGGAAGAATAACCGAGTGTGGCAGTCATGATGAACTTTTAAAAAGCAGTGAGCGTTACCGACTGTTATATGAAACACAGTTTAAAAAAGTTCTTGAACACGAAATGCAAAATGACGGCAGGAGACGTAAAAATTTCTTGGTATAGTTGACTTAAAGAGAAATTTGTTTTAAAATATGTGTATACTATGTATTTGGAGGATATAACATTATGAGCGAAAATGAAAAGAATGAAGAATATAATCCCGACTTAGTCACACTCTCTGACGATGACGGCAAAGAATATAATTTTGAAGTGTTGGACGCTGTTGAAACCGACACCGACCGTTATTTGGCACTTTTGCCCATTTATGATGACCCTCAAAAAATGCTTGACGATTCAGGTGAACTTGTTATAGTAAAGGTTGTAGAGGAAGACGGCGAGGAATTCTACTGCGAGATTGAAGATGATGACGAGTACGAAACCATTGCAGATGCGTTTGTAGACCGTCTTGAAGACTTCTTTGAAATAGAAGAAAAGTAATTAAAAAATTTTTTCCTGCCCTGTTCGCGAATCATAGCTTTTATAACCCTACAAGATTTTTAATAGGGATTTGCTCTCGAACGGTGGGCTTGCAGACCTCCCGCGGCGGTGCCGAGTTCGGAAGAAGGGAGCGCGAAGCCGTTCGGACGAAACCCACCTGCCATAAGCAGGTTATCATTAGCAGTTACGGCAGGGCGGGGATTAGATATTAGACACTAGATGTTAGATATTAGACGCAAAAAATAATATATATTGTGTTATAATAAGTTTTAAACTGTTGACATTTTGTGAATTTTTGGGTATAATAAATTAGATAAAATTTGGAAGATGGGAGTGCCGTGTTTGGAAAAGTTTGTTATAAACGGCGGTAAACCGCTTAAAGGCAAAGTGCGTATAAGCGGAGCAAAAAATGCGGCGGTTGCCATATTGCCGGCGGTACTGCTGGCAGACAGTCCTTGTGTTATAGATAATCTTCCCGAAATATCCGACGTAACGGCTATATTAAAGGCTATGAGTTACTTAGGTGCAAATGTGCGTACTATCAGTAAAACTTCGGTTGAAATTGACCCTACTCACGTAAATTCATATATAGTTACCAAAGAGATGACCGAGAATATGAGAGCCTCAAGTTACTTTTTGGGTGCGTTATTAGGCAGGCTTAACCGTGCAAGGGTTGCACCTCCCGGAGGTTGTGACTTTGGCGTTAGACCTATCGACCAGCATATAAAGGGCTTTGAGTCGCTTGGTGCAAAGGTGATTATCGAGGGCGGTATGGTTGACTCAAGGGCGTTAAGGCTCAGTGGATCTTCGATTTATCTTGACGTTGTGTCTGTCGGAGCAACTATAAATATAATGCTTGCCGCCGTAAAGGCAAAAGGTCTTACGGTAATTGAAAATGCCGCAAGAGAGCCTCATATAGTTGACCTTGCAAACTTCTTAAACTCAATGGGTGCAAACATTATGGGGGCTGGCACAAACGTTATTAAAATACGCGGTGTTGACAGCCTTAAGGGTACATCTTACAGCATCATTCCCGACCAAATAGAAGCGGGGACTTATATGGTTGCGGCGGTTGCCACAAAGGGCGACGTAATGATAGAAAACGTAACGCCGAAGCATTTAGAGTCGATTATAGCAAAACTTATTGAAACGGGTGCAGATATAACAGAATATGACGAAGCGGTAAGGGTTTGTATGAATACAAGACCTAAAAAGTGCAACGTCAAAACAATGCCACACCCCGGTTTTCCAACCGATATGCAACCCCAAATTGCAACACTTTTGGCGATAGCAGACGGGACAAGCATTATAACCGAGGGCGTTTGGGACAGTAGGTTCAGATACGTTGACCAACTAACGCTTATGGGTGCAGACATACAGGTTGACGGTAAAATGGCGGTTATAACGGGCGTGCAAAATCTTAACCCCGCTCCCGTAAGGGCGGTAGACTTAAGAGCGGGAGCCGCTATGGTTATAGCGGGACTTATGGCAAAAGGTACTACTGAGGTAGAGGAAATTGTCCATATAGACCGCGGATATGAGAATATAACAGAAAAACTTACGGCACTTGGTGCAGATATAAAGCGTGTAACGGTAAACCCCGATTTACAGAAGTTGCGTCAGGCGTAAAAAACAAATTCAGGCGGAACGGCATACCGTTCCGCTTTTAGTTTAAAAGGAGTAGTTATGGCAAGAATTTGTCCGCTTTTCAGCGGTTCTTCGGGAAACAGTACATATATATTATCGTCTGAGGGCGGAATACTGATAGATGCAGGTGCGTCCTTTAAGTCTTTGTGCGAGTCGATAGAAGTTGCGGGCGGAAGTCTTGATACTTTGCGTGCAGTAGCGGTAACCCACGAACACGGCGACCATATAAAAGGTCTTAAAACGTTGCTTAAAAAAACGGGTGTTCCCATAGTAGCGTCACAAAAAACACTTGAAACCCTAATAAAAGCCGACCTAATACCGCAAGATACAAAAACTTTGTATGCTGAGCAAACAAAAGAAATATGCGGTATCGGTATCGAAAGGTTTGCAACAAGCCACGACTGTGAGGGTTCGAGCGGTTATGTAATAAAACTTGCGGACGGTAAAAAAATAGCCGTTTGCACCGACCTTGGCATTGTGACCGATGAGGTAAGAAATGCCATTACGGGGTGTGATGCGGTGCTGATAGAATCAAACCACGATATAGAAATGCTTAAAAGAGGACCGTATCCACCGCAACTTAAACTGCGGATAATGTCGGATAACGGGCATTTGTCAAACAACGCCTGTGCAACCGAACTTACAGGACTCTTAAAAAGCGGTACAACGCGGTTTATATTAGGTCATATCAGCAAGAATAATAATCTTCCTATGTTGGCACTTTCCTGTGCAAAAGCAACCCTTGCCGATATAGGTGCGAAAAACGGCAGTGACTATATTTTAACCGTTGCAAAACCCTGTTCAAACGAGGTGACGCTGATTTGATAAAGGTTAAGATAATCGCACTCGGAAAACTAAAGGAAGATTATTTAAGAAAGGCATGCGATGAATATAAAAAAAGACTGTCAAGGTATTGCAGTCTTGAGATAGAGGAAATAGCACCAGTAAAACTTCCCGACAGTCCGAATTCGGCACAAATAAAAACCGCACTCGAAAAAGAGGCGGAATTGATAGAAAAAAATATACTAAAAGGTGCGTTTACGGTTGCGTTTTGTATTGAGGGAAAGGTTATGTCAAGCAAATGCTTTTCTGATTTTTTATCTAAAAAAAGCAACGAGGGTGCAAAAATATGTTTTATAATCGGCAGTTCTTACGGTCTTGACGAAAGAATAAAAAATACGGCAGACCTTAAACTTTCACTCTCACAAATGACTTTTCCACATCAGCTTTTCAGGGTTATGTGTTTAGAACAAATCTACCGTGCGTTTAAAATAAACGAGGGCGGAACGTACCATAAATAGGGGCGGGTAATACCTGCCCGTTTTACAGATGTCAGACATTTGATAATTAAGCCAACAACAACTTTCAAACAAATTAAAACGTATGGCAGTATATGTTTTTAGAGGTTCAATTTCAAGAATAGAAAACGGTGAGCGAGCCGTTACTGATATCGAAATTGATGCCATTTCAAAGGTGTTAGATGTTTCATTAAATTATTTGTTCGGCAGAGAATAATAAGTCTTTCTTGCAAAAAAGTGAGAAAGACTTGTTTTAATTTCGTAATAATTTTAGTTTGTGTATCAGAGTATTGATTTTACCTCTAATAATGTTATAATATAAACAGACAACAAGTGGAACTATTATCGAAACGGTGGGGTATCATTGGAAAAGTCAATTACGAGAAACCCGAAAAAATGTACAGCGTTACTTCTTGCAATTTGTTTTGTGTTTTTAAGCGTTGTAATGTCAGGATGTAAAGACAAAGACAACAGTACCGAAAACGCAAATGCGAAATTTTCTAAGGTGTCAGATTTTACAGGTGCTACTGTGTGCAGCCAAACAGGAACAATGTTTGACCGTATATTAAACGGCTCTATATCCAATCTTAATCATAAATATTACAACGATATAAGCGGTATGATTTTGGCATTACAAAATAAAGATGTTGACGCCATATCTCTTGATGAACCTGTAGCCAGATTTGTCACGGCACAAAATAAAGATTTTGAAATTTTTAAGGATGTCATCGAGACCGACAGTTACGGTTTTCCGATTACGAAAAACAGCGAATTAACTGAGCAGTTTTCTAATGTCATAAGCGAATATACGGCTGACGGTACGATAGATAAGCTTAAAGAAAAATGGTTTTCCGGCGATGCAAAAAAGATGCACATAAATATGAACGAATACACCGGCTATGATGCACCGAACGGTACTATCCGCTTTATCCACGATTCAACCCAAGTGCCGATGGCGTATGTGGACGATGACGGTGCTTCTGCGGGGTATGAGGTTGAACTTGTATTGATGATTGGTAAACAATTGGGGAAGAAGGTCACGATATCTCAAGCCAATTTTTCGGCATTGATAACGGCAGTTACAGCAGGAACGGCGGATATTGCCGCCGGCTCTGTTTCCATTACAGACGAGCGTCGTGAGAGCGTTGATTTTCCCGAATCACATTATGTCGGAGGTATAGTTCTTGTTTGCAGAAAAAGTGATGTTTCCGCAAATGTTTATGCTGATAATAACGGTGGATTTATTGAAACTTGTATTAACAGTTTTGAAAGAAATTTTATAAGAGAAAACCGATGGCAACTTGTTCTTTCCGGTATCTATGTAACGTTGCTCATTTCTTTGAGTTCTCTGTTTTTCGGTACGGTTTTGGGATTTATTTTATGCAGTTTGAGAAGAAGTAAATTTAAGTTTCTGTCAAAACTTACGGCAATACTAATTCGCTTTATCCAAGGAATTCCCGTCGTCGTCCTGTTAATGGTACTTTATTATCTTGTGTTTGCATCAAGTAATATAAATGCAGTTTGGGTGGCGGTTGTAGGCTTTTCAATCAATTTCGGCGTTAATTCCGCTGAAATTCTTCGTTCCGGAACAAATTCAATAAGTGCGTCACAGTGGGAAGTGTCGGCTTGCCTTGGCCTTAAAAAAGGTCAAACCTTTTTTAGAGTTATACTACCTCAGACAATTATGAATTGTCTGCCTGCTTATAAAGGCGAGTTTATCAATATGATGAAAATGACTTCAGTTGTCGGATATATAGCGGTCCGTGATGTTACAAAGGTTTTTGATATTATTCGCAGCCGTACATATGAGGCTTTTTTCCCGCTCATTTTAAATGCACTTATTTATGTGTTTTTTGCGTGGTTGTTGACATATTTTATAGGTTTGATAGAATTCAAAATATCTCCGCAAAAACGGGTGAGAAAACTTAAAGGAAAATTTGATTTCAAGATAAACGAAACATCTGCCGTTATAAACAAATTGCCTGACAACGGAACGGAACTTATAAGAATCGAGCATTTACAAAAAGCGTATCGAGATTCACATTATGTATTATCCGATGCAAATGCGGTTATAAACAGCGGTGAAATAATTGCCGTAATCGGTGCTTCGGGGTCCGGAAAATCAACACTTCTTCGTACCATCGGCAATCTTGAAAAACCAACCGGAGGTCACGTTTACATAAACGGTAAGGATACTCAAATTCCAAGGGAATGGGCACAGACAAGAAAAAATATAGGTATGGTGCCGCAAAATTTTGAACTTTTCCCACATCTTACTGTTATAGAAAACATTATGCTTGCCCCTGTGGCAGTTTCAAAAATCCCCCGTCAAGTTGCATTTAACAATGCCGTTGAATTGTTGAAGTCTGTAGGTCTTGCCGAAAAACTTCTTCACTATCCGCATGAATTGTCAGGCGGTCAGAAACAAAGGGTTGCAATAGCACGAACCCTTGCTATGGCTCCGCAAATTATACTGTTTGACGAACCGACCTCTGCCCTTGACCCAACATCCGTGTCGGAAGTTTTGCGTGTAATTCGTTCGTTGGCAAAGAAGGGCTATACAATGATGATTGTTACACACGAAATGCAATTTGCCAAAGATGTATCAACCCGTGTTTTCTATATTGATAACGGAGAGATACATGAAAGCGGAAGCCCAGAACAAATATTCAACTCCCCGAAAAAAGAAAGCACACGCCAATTCGTTTACAGATTGAATGTCTTGGAAGAAAAGATTATTTCCCGTGATTTTGATTTTATCGAAATCAATGCTAAATTTGAAGAGTACGGGCAAAAATACGGCTTATCGAAAAAGACAATCAATCATATACAGGTTGTATTTGAAGAACTTGTAGTCGGTTTGATTATACCCGGCTTGCCACTCAAAATAGATGTCACTGTAATCGTTGAATATTCGGAAAAGAGCGAAACTGTCGGCATGAAAATATATTATAACGGAGAAAGATTTGACCCGACTGAAAATTCAGATGAACTGTTGATGTCTCTTATCCGCAATGCTTCAAAGGATATCTATTATGGCTATCATCCTGAAGAAGAATTAAAAAACGAACTCAGATTAACTATTTTATAAAACCTGTACCGACAAACACACAAAAATAAGAAATACCAAAAATAAGAAATACAAAATTTGACTTAATGCGGAATAAAACAAACGGTCTTACAAACAATAATGTGGCAAACGAAAATTTTTGAAATAAAGGGAGTTTTTATAAATGAAAGCCACAGGAATAGTAAGACGTATTGACGACCTCGGCAGAGTGGTGATACCCAAAGAAATTCGCCGAACAATGCGTATTCGCGAGGGCGACCCGTTGGAGATTTACACTAATGCAGGCGGGGAAGTTATATTTAAAAAATATTCACCCGTAGGCGAACTTGCAGGGTTTGCGTCGGAATATGCGGACGCACTTGTGCAGGGTACGAAGTTATCGGTTGTTATCTGCGACCGTGACCACTGCATAGCCGCCGCAGGCGTATCTAAAAAGGACACATTAGAGAGAGGCATAACTTCGGAACTTGAGGAAATCACCGAAAGCCGTCAAAGTTTTGTCAACACCGACAACCGCGATATATATGCACTTGAGGGTGTAGACAGACGTATATGTGTTGCCGTACCGATAATTGCATCGGGCGATATAAGCGGTGTTGTCGTACTTCTTGAAAACGACGAATGTTCCCACGCCGCCGACACCGACATTAAACTTGCAGGCGTGGCCGCAAAATTTTTGAGCAATCAGATGGAATAGTATAAAAGACAGGCAGTATTACTGTTGCCTGTCTTTTATTTTACATATACACTTTTTAACCGAGCCGTCTTTTATAATCTCGCCGATACTGTCGGCAATTATCTTGCCTGACTTTGGGTTTTTGACCGACGTTATATGTCCTTTAACGTCTGCTTTTACCGACGAATACTCAAACGCCAAATCGCAGTCTTCCATAGTACAATTAATAAGTTTTAAATTTTTACAGTAGCATAGCGGTTGCGTGCCGATAATTTTACAGTTTATAAGCGTGAGGTTTTCGGAATACCAGCCTAAATATTCTCCCTTTACGGTGCAGTTTTTAACAGTTACGTTTTTACTGTGCCAAAAGGCGTCTTTTGTATCAAGGTGGCTATTATCGACAGTAAGATTTTTAACATACTGAAAGGAATACTTACCGTCCATTTTAATATTTGAAATTATTATATTACTGCTTTCAAACATAAAATACTGTGACGTTATTTGGCTATCGGTAACAGCAATATTTTTGCATTTCCAACCGAATTCTTCCGAATTGATTTTTGACAAAGATACAGCAATATTTTTACATTCTCTTAATGCCTTAATTCCAAAAAGTTCACTTTCCCCTATTGCTCCGTTTTTGCAGTACCACAAAGCAGCCCTTGTAAGACCGTCCATTTTACAGTTTAAAACGGTAAAGTTTTTGACGTGCCAAAGCGGATACCTTAAAGAAAAGCAGCAATCTATCACATCAATATTTTTCGACTCTTTAAGTGCCGACTCCCCGTCGGCAGGTCCTGCAAAGGTGCAGTTTTTTACAATAACGTCAACACTGCCGTACAACGCCCTTTCCCCGTCAAAAGTTTTGTTTTTAATTTCCCTTTTCACCGTATCATCACCTGAATATATTACAACCGATTTTTATCCTTATACGGTGTACTTTCTATACCTGCGTTTTTAAGATTAAAAACCATTTTATCTAATTTATACCTGAAAATAGTGTTAAACCATTTTTTCTGTCCAAACAATTTCACTATTTTAGGGCTGACTAAATAATAAAACTTAATAAAAAGTCTGCCGTACCAATTATGTGCGAGTATATTATCTCTATACCTACGCAACGTCCACACTTGCGGACAATCGTATGAACCGTAAACACAAGTGGCAATATAACAACCGTCGTCTTGCTTTTTTGAAGATGTTTTATCTGTAAATGGAAAATTGTGTTTTCTGCTTATAGGTGAGTTTAACATTTCTGTTATTTTTTCTTTTATATAATCGGGCTTTACTCCGTAAGATGTCCATAATTTTAGTAAGGGTATGCCTGCTTCTTCAAGAATTTTTTGTACTTTTTCATCACGTTCGTGCCTATCATTTGTTAAATGCGTTTGGTCATTGATTTCAATTGCTATTTTGGGTATATATTGATTATCCGTAACTAAAAAATCAATGTTTCTAAACAACTCATTATGAAATCTTTGATTATCCGTTCTTTCAACAATAGTCGCCAAATTTATTTGCGGAAAAACAAAATACCCCTCCGGTATTGCTTCTTTTATAGCATTAAAAAAACCCTGTTCTGCTTTAGATATAAAATCTTTTTTAATTTCATAAAGGTATTTATCGGTAGAAATTGCTTCAGGTTGAGAACATTCAGCATCTTTATAATGCCAATTTTTACAGGTGTCGCACTTTATTATTTCTCCCTTTTCCTTTTTTTCATTACAGGCTCTGCAAAGAGGATACTTGCCACTCTCATTTCCGCAAACTTTACATTTCATTTAATCATCTGCTTTCACAAATTCTTACAAATAAATTATACAAAAAATATTTTTAATTATCAAGCAAAAAAACAAAAACCGCAAGGATAAAATCTTTGCGGTTAAAATTATTCTTATTACTCACACCCTGAAAACTGAACAAGAAAATGCAAGGGAAGAGGAACGAAAAAATAGGTCAAGCCCTCGGTCTATTAGTACAGCCTGGCACACATATCACTACGCTTACACCTGCTGCCTATCAACCCGGTAGTCTTCCGGGGACCTTACTAGCTTATGCTATGGGAAATCTTATCTTGAGGTTGGCTTCATGCTTAGATGCTTTCAGCGTTTATCCAATCCGCACTTAGCTGCCCAGCTATGCCCTTGGCAGAACAACTGGTGCACCAGAGGTGCGTCCATCCCGGTCCTCTCGTACTAGGGACAGCTCCTCTCAAATTTCCTACGCCCACGACAGATAGGGACCGAACTGTCTCACGACGTTCTGAACCCAGCTCGCGTACCACTTTAATCGGCGAACAGCCGAACCCTTGGGACCGAATACAGCCCCAGGATGTGATGAGCCGACATCGAGGTGCCAAACCTCCCCGTCGATGTG
>JAKSQC010000030.1 GCA_024404325.1 Clostridia bacterium | reverse complement strand
GAGTATCACTGTTTATTGCATCATTTATTATATCGGCTGCTTTTTTTATATCTGCAAGTTCGTAGGTATCACAAAGTATGGGTTCACTTGATAACATAAGTTCAAGTTCCGATGAATCGGTTATACCTCGTGTGCAGGCAATAAGTGCGGTAAACGGGTCGGTTTCACATTCTTCGCCTAAAAGTTTTGCAAGTTCTCTGTCAGGCTTGCCGACTTTCCACCTTTTCATTGCCATACCTATCCCCCCATATTTTGTAACTCATTATATTTTACCACTTTTAACTACGCTTTTCAAGAATTATAAACAAAAAACGGCAAGACTGATTTCTTGCCGTCCTAAAAATTATTGACAAAGTAATTTTTTATTGTAAGTTTAAAACTGTTGTTTTTAAAATAATTCTGAAAAATCATTTACATCATAATATGTATATGTGTTATTATTTTTCAGCAACAGTACCCCGTCATTATAACTCCAAATATTATTTTTGTTATTGTCAAGAATTGATGTATCCATTGTTGCAAGTTCATTTCCTTTTAAATCATAACTTTTTATTATAGAATCACTGCCGATTTGATGAAAAGTGCTTTTTGCACCAAGTACAATATAATTCCCGTCATATTCAAATTGAGAAATTTTTTCTGTGCCAAATTCTTTTGGTTCAAATACAGTATTTCCTTGTTCATCAATTAAAGAAAAATAATATTTTGCACCACTGCAAAAAATTGCCAAACTTTTACCATTAAAATATTTTGAACATTCGGTCAAAGTATCATATTTCGGTGTTAAATCAAGATAAGTTTTTTCTCCCTCAGTACCCGTAAAAACGCCTGCAGAAGAACAACTCCAAAAATTTGATGGTAATGATATTTGAATACTACTTTTATCAAATTCTTCCATTGTCTTAATATTTATATATTTATCCAAATCATCTACATATAAATAATCATCGATAATATAATCATATGAAAAAGAATAAAGAGTATTCGCCAATACAATCGTTTTATCCTCATCATCACGAGATATAAGATTTCTAAACTGTTCACTTGGCTCAACAATCCAATTAAAATTTGTATCCAATATACCCGCTTTATATACTGATGATTGAAAATCGGACTCTCTAACATCAGCAATTATATATCCTTGATTTAAAAGTCCAACTTCAAATTTGAAAGCCCCTACATCATTAGGCATAACAATTTTGCCTTTTTTATCTATAAAACCTTCTTTATTGAACTTTTTAGAATATATAACAGATAAACCGCTTACAAACGGCTTAATCAAACCATCCACAATTGATATAGGTTGTTCATTTGTTTCAAAAACTATTTCACCTTTTTTGTTAATACAAAAATACTTATCTTTTTCACCTTTACATTTTACAAATGCAAGTCCCTCTGAAAAATCAGATGCAGCAATTATTTCTTTATTTAGTGATTTACCTGTTAATTTAACAATATTTTCAGTTTTATCGGGTTTATTATTAACATTGCCACACCCACTTAACAACAAAATAAAAGCAACAATAAGTCCCACACATTTTTTCATAAATAATCCCCCATACTTAAAAGATAAATATATTATAGGTCAATTTCACCCTAATGTCAATAGGTCAATTTGACATAATATATGTGGGTGATATTATGAGCAGATTAAAAGATTTAAGGAAAGAGCGTGGGTTTACGCAGATAAAAATGCAAATGCTTACGGGAATTGACCAAAGCGATTATTCAAAAATTGAAAACGGAAAAAGATATTACACATTTGAGCAATGTATTAAAATTGCAAAAGCACTTAACACAAGTATGGACTATTTGGCAGGGCTGACCGATGAGAAAAAACCGTATCCGAGAAAAAGGACTTGACCGTTTGGTCAAGTCCTCATCTTTTATTAAACAATAAAATATTATTTAATTTTTGCTTCGCAATAAACACAACGATATGCGTTTTCTTCATTTTCAACAGGTTTGCATATATGTTCAAGTTCCTGCTCGCAAGAGGTTATACAGCGTGGGTTTTCACATTTTTTGTCCTCTATTTTTTTACAGTTGCTCGGCATAATATTATATTCACCTTTAAAATTTAAAAGTTTAAGTATCAGTGCCATACGCATAAACTTGCCGTTTTCTACCTGCTTAAAATAACAAGCCCTGCTATCGTTGTCTACTGCTACGCTTATCTCGTTTACACGTGGCAATGGGTGAAGTACACTGCAATCTTTCTTTGCGTTCTGCATTTTTTCCGTTGTAAGAATATAACTGTCCTTTAAACGCTCGTATTCTTCCTCACTGTCAAAACGCTCACGCTGTACGCGTGTCATATAGAGTATATCAAGGTCGCCTATAACGTCATCTAAAGAAGCGGTTTCTATGTATGACATACCGTTTTTCTCTATAACGTCGGTTTTAACGTATTCGGGAAGTTTTAATTCATCGGGTGATATAAGTACAAACTTAATACCGCTATACCTAGACAGTGCGTTTATCAGCGAATGTACCGTTCTGCCGTATTTTAAATCACCGCAAAGACCTACCGTTAAATTATCAAAACCGCCTTTTTCACGGTAAATTGTAAGCAGGTCTGCAAGGGTTTGCGTCGGGTGGCAATGTCCGCCGTCGCCCGCGTTGATAACAGGCACTTTTGAATTGTTTGCAAGGACAAGTGCCGCACCCTCTTTCGGGTGACGCATAGCGATAATATCGGCATAATGACTTACTACCTTTGCGGTATCGGCAACACTTTCGCCCTTTGCCGCAGAAGACGAACTACCGCTTGATACCGACAAAACGTTTCCGCCGAGTTCGTACATTGCAGATTCAAAACTGAGCCTTGTTCTTGTAGACGGCTCAAAAAACAAAGTAGCGAGTTTTTTACCGTTACATATTTTACTGTATTTCTTAGGTTTTTTAATTATGTCAAGTGCAGTTAAAATCAGTTCGTCGAGTTCTTTAACCGAAAGGTCAAGAATATCAATTACACTTTTCATTTATCCGCACCTATCCAACTTTCGTCCGACGGATTGTTTCTGAATGAAATAAGCCTTTTTATATCTTCGGGCTTTATATAGCCCTCTTGTGCTGCAACTTCTGCAATACAGTCAAAATCGGTAAGAGATACGTTTTTAACATTTGCGTCACTTAATCTTTCAAGACCTTTTTTCATACCGTAGGTGAATATAGATACAATGCCCAAAACCTCTGCACCTGCTTCACGAAGTGCGTTTACTACCTCTATTACACTTCCGCCCGTTGAAATAAGGTCTTCTACAACTACTACCTTTTGTCCCTTTTCAAGTCTGCCCTCAATTCTGTTTTGTCTGCCGTGGTCTTTAGCACCTGAACGGACGTAACCCATAGGAAGACCCAAAATATGACCTGTTATCGCGGCGTGTGCTATACCCGCAGTAGAAGTACCCATTAAAACCTCTGCTTCGGGATAGTTTTCTTTAATTAGTGTTGCAAGACCGTTTTCAACGTCTGTACGGACGTCGGGTGCAGTGAGTGTTAAACGGTTATCGCAGTAAACGGGGCTTTTTATTCCGCTTGCCCATGTAAAAGGCTCTTCGGGACGGAAGAAAACCGCCTTAATTTTAAGTAAATCTTTTGCAATTAAATTTTTAAGTTCCATATATTCTTCCCCTTAAGCAAAGCCGACAAATCCAAATCCGATTTTAAAGGGCGGATTTTCGCCTTTGCATTGTTAAAATACTCGTAAATCCGTCAGGATTTACTGTGTTTTGTGCCTCGCACAGACAAAAATCCACCTCCTTAAAATTCTGCGACCTAAAATGAGCGTAATTTTGAGTGATTTTTGGTGCGGAGGAATCCGCAAGGCTGACGCCTGCGGGTGATGACAAGCCAAAAAGTGCCGAAATTAAGCCATTTTAGGCGGGTTTGGATTTGTCGGCTTTGCTTAATCTACAAATTCTTTTATGCAACGCTCGTAAGCCTCAACAGGGTTTTCCGCCGCCGTAATAGGTCTGCCGACTACTATATAATCAGAGCCTATTTCCTTTGCTTGGGCAGGTGTCATAACACGCTTTTGGTCGCCTACATCACCGTCTGCAAAGCGGACACCGGGGGTAACTGTCAAAAAGTCCTTACCGCATATTTCGTGTACCTTTCCTGCTTCAAGCGGTGAACATACAACGCCGTCAAGCCCTGCTGTCTTTGCATTATGTGCATAGTGCATTACTACCTTATCAATAGGTTCTTTTATAAGCAAATCTTTTTCCATACTCTCTTGGTCGGTAGAGGTAAGTTGCGTTACCGCAATAAGAAGCGGTCTTGTACCGTCACTGCGGGTTAGTCCCTCTAACGCCGATTGCATCATTTTTACAGTACCCGATGCGTGAAGATTGCATATATCAACATCTAAATTAGAAAGTACCGCCATCGACTTTTTTACGGTATTGGGAATATCGTGGAGTTTTAAGTCAAGAAAAATTTTATGTCCCCTATTCTTTATTTCTCTTACAATAGACGGACCTTCCGCATAAAAAAGTTCCATACCGATTTTTACAAACGGCTTTTTGCCCGTAAACTTATCAAGAAAGTTAAGCGTTTGTTCTTTACTTGCAAAATCGCAGGCAATTATTACGTCCTTACCCATTGTTTACTCCCCCTATTATATCCCTTAAATTATCAATTCCGTATTTTTCCATAGTATTTGGCAAATCATTTATTATATTCCTGCAAGCGTAGGGGTTTACAAGGTTTGCAGCCCCTACTTCTACCGCCGTAGCACCCGCAAGCATCATCTCTATTACATCCTCTGCCGATGATACACCGCCCATTCCCACAACGGGAATTTTAACCGCATTTGCAACCTGATAAACCATTCTTACAGCTATCGGGAAAATTGCAGGGCCTGAAAAACCGCCCATAGTGTTTGCGATAATCGGCTTTTTGGTTTTAAGATTTATCCTCATACCAAGCAGAGTATTTATAAGGCTTATACCGTCTGCCCCTGCATCTTCGCAAGCCTTTGCTATTTCTGCAATATCGGTAACATTGGGTGAAAGTTTTATAATAACAGGTTTTTTTGTAACCTTTTTTACAGCCTTTACAACCTCGCTTGCAGATTTAGGGTCAGTACCGAAACTCATACCGCCGCCGTGAACATTAGGACAACTGATATTAACTTCAAGCCAACCCACCTGCCAGCACCTATCAAGTTTTTCGCAGGTGTAAGCGTAGTCTTCTACCGAAAAACCGCTTACGTTTGCCATAACGGGTTTATTGAAACATTTTTTAAGTTTTGGCAATTCTTCGCTTATTACCCTATCTACACCGGGGTTTTGAAGACCTACGGCGTTTATCATACCGGCAGTACATTCTGCAATTCTCGGTGTGGGGTTACCAAAACGTGCGTCCTTTGTAGTACCCTTAAAAGAAAAAGTACCAAGAATGTTTATATCGTAAATTTCTGCAAACTCATAGCCGAAACCGAACGTTCCCGAAGCGGGAATTATGGGGTTATCAAGTTCTATACCGCAAAGGTTTACGCTTAATTTCCCCATAGTATTTCCTCCTTTTGTAAAACAGGACCGTCCTTGCAAATTCTCTTATAACCCGTAACGGTTTTGCAACTGCAACCCATGCAAGCACCGAAACCGCAACCCATTCTCTCTTCAAAACTAAACTGTCCGCCGGTAACTGTAGCATTATAAACAGCCTTAAGCATTGGTTCAGGTCCGCAGGTGTAAAAATAGGTGTAATCATCAGGTAAAGCATCGGTTACAAAGCCCTTTACACCGTAACTGCCGTCTGCGGTAGTCACCGTTACGTTTGCACCCAAGTTTTTAAATTCTTCCTCATAAAAAACTTCTTGTTTAGTATTAAAGCCTAAAACAACAGATACCTTTTTACCCTCTTTAATAAGCGTTTTTGCAAGCATATAGAGTGGCGGTACACCTACACCGCCACCAAGCAAAAGCGGTTTGTCGCCTGAAACGGAAGTATCATATCCGTTTCCAAGTCCTGTAAGAACGTCAAGCTTTTCGCCCTTTTCCATTCTGCTTAATACTTCCGTGCCCTTACCGACAACCTTATATATCACCGTTACGCTCTCATTATCCCTATCGCATACCGATATTGGTCGGCGAAGATACAAGCCATCTATCAAAATATTGATAAACTGTCCCGATTTGGTAATGTCACTCGTATCACCGACAATACGCATTTTAAAAATAAGTTTGTTAAGTGCTGTATTTTCGGTTATTTCAAATATACCTTGTTTCATCTTGTAACCCTTATGCATCAATAGTTGATATTGTGAGTGTAGTTTCTTCTAAAACATCTAACAGTACCTTTACCGTATCAAGTGAAGTAAACATCGTTACGTTATTTTCGGTTGCAAGCCTACGTATCATAACACCGTCACTTGCCTGACCGACAGCACCTATATCTCTTGTGTTTATAACATAAGCAATATGTCCCTGACGGATAGCGTTAGGTATTTCATCATTGTCATCACTGATTTTACTTAAAACATGCGTATGAACGCCGTGTCCTTTTAAGAAATCGGCAGTTCCCTGTGTGGCTTCAATATTAAAGCCGAGATTATAGAAACGTTTAATAAGAGGTAATGCCTCTTCCTTATCCTTATCTGCGACAGTTACAAATACAGTGCCGTAATTCTGCAAATGTGTACCCGAAGCCTGAAGTGCCTTATACAAAGCACGGTTTAGTTTATCGTCATAGCCTATAGCCTCTCCTGTAGACTTCATTTCGGGTGAAAGGTAGGCATCAAGTCCCTTAATCTTATTAAATGAGAATACCGGAACTTTTACATAATAACGCTTTTTCTCATCGGGATATATATCAAATATTCCCTGTTCTTTGAGGCTCTTGCCGAGTATTACTTCGGTAGCGATATCAGCAAGACTGTAACCCGTTGACTTTGAAAGGAAAGGTACGGTTCTTGAAGAACGCGGATTTACCTCGATAATATAAACATCTTCATCTTTATCTACTATAAACTGAATGTTATAAAGACCTACTATTCCAATACCGAGTCCCAATTTTTTGGCGTACTGTAAAATTATACCCTTTACCTTATTTGAAATACTAAACGTAGGATATACGCTAATTGAGTCGCCCGAGTGAATACCCGTACGCTCAACAAGTTCCATAATACCGGGTACAAATACGTCTTTGCCGTCGCAAATGGCGTCAACCTCTACCTCTTTACCTAAAATATACTTATCAACAAGTACGGGCTTGTCTGCATCAATTTCAACCGCCGTTTTAAGATAGTGACGCAGTTGTTCCTCGTTTGCTACTATCTGCATTGCCCTGCCGCCGAGTACGAATGACGGACGTACCAATACTGGATATCCTATCTCTTTAGCCGCTTTAACACCGTCTTCAATCTTTGTAACCGCTCTGCCCTTAGGTTGCGGAATATTAAGTTCCAAAAGTATCTTTTCAAAACTGTCCCTGTTTTCTGCACGCTCTATTGCGTCACAGTCTGTACCTATTATCTTAACTCCCCTATCCATTAAGGGCTGTGCAAGGTTAATAGCCGTCTGACCGCCAAGGGACGCTATTACACCCTCGGGTTTTTCAAAGTCAATTATTGCCATAACGTCTTCGGGTGTTAAAGGTTCAAAATACAACTTGTCCGCAGTTGTATAATCTGTAGATACCGTTTCAGGGTTATTGTTTATAATAATAGCCTCATAGCCTGCACGCTTTATAGTCTGTACGGCGTGAACGGTAGAATAGTCAAACTCAACGCCCTGTCCTATTCTTATCGGTCCTGCACCTAAAACTATTATCTTCTTTTTGTCGGTAAGGCGTGATGCGTTTTCACCTGTATATGAAGAATAAAGATATGCAATATACTTGCCCGTATGCAGAGTATCAACCATCTTAAATATCGGTACAATACCGTTTAATTTACGCATATTATATATTTCTACTTCTTTTTTATTCCAAACAGATGCTATAAACTTATCCGAAAAACCGAGTAACTTTGCCTTTTTCAAGGTATCAACAGAATTATCGTTTTTAAGTTTATTCTCCATATCAACTATTTTCTTAAATGAATTAAGGAAAAGTTCGGTTATCATTGTAACCTCGTGAAGTTTCTCAACCGATACACCCCTGCGTAACAGTTCAACTACCGCATAAATGTTATCGTCTTTAAACTGACCGAGATACTCTATTATCTGTTCATCAGTCATATTATCAAACTTTGCAAGGTGGAAATGACATACGCCCGTTTCAAGTGAACGTACAGACTTTAAGAAACATTCTTCCAAAGTAGAGCCTATACCCATAACCTCGCCCGTTGCCTTCATTTGCGTACCGAGTGTGTTAGGTGCATCTGCAAACTTATCAAACGGGAAACGCGGGAATTTTGCCACTATATAATCAAGACTCGGCTCTATTGAGGCATTACCGCCTGCAACCGGTATATCCTCTAACGCCATACCGAGTGCAATTTTAGCAGTAACCCTTGCAATAGGATATCCGCTTGCTTTACTTGCAAGTGCCGAAGAACGTGATACACGCGGGTTTACCTCAATAAGAAAATACTCGCTTGAATTTGGGTTGAGTGCAAACTGTACGTTACAACCGCCCTCTATTTTAAGTTCTCTTATTATCTTAATTGCACTGTCATTAAGCATTTTAAGGTCTTTATCATTTAGAGAAAGTATCGGTGCTACAACAACCGAGTCACCCGTATGTACACCGACAGGGTCAACATTTTCCATACCGCATATAGTAATTGCGGTATCGTTTGAGTCACGCATAACCTCAAACTCAATTTCCTTGTAACCTTTAACACTCTTTTCTATAAGTACCTGACTTACAGGAGAAAGTTTAAAAGCATTTACGCCGATTTCAATAAGTTCTTCTTCGTTTTCGGCAAAACCGCCTCCGGTACCGCCAAGCGTAAACGCAGGACGAAGGACTACAGGATAACCTATCTCCTCTGCCGCTTTTTTAGCCTCATCTAAATTATAGGTTATCTGTGACGGAATAACAGGCTCACCTATCGACTCGCACATTTCTTTAAACAGTTCTCTATCCTCAGCACGCTCTATGCTCTCGCTTGAAGTACCGAGCAATTCTACACCGCACTCTTTAAGTACGCCTTTCTTTTCAAGTTGCATTGCAAGGTTAAGACCTGTCTGTCCGCCTATTCCCGGTACGATGGCATCGGGACGCTCAAAGCGAAGTATCTTTGCAATATATTCAAGAGTAAGCGGTTCCATATATACCTTGTCCGCAATAGTGGTATCGGTCATAATCGTAGCAGGATTTGAGTTACAAAGTATTACCTCGTACCCCTCCTCTTTCAGTGCCAAACAAGCCTGCGTACCCGCATAGTCAAATTCGGCAGCCTGCCCTATTACAATAGGTCCTGAACCTATTATAAGTACCTTTTTGATATCTTTCCTTTTTGCCATTTTGTTTTCCTCCTGAATATTTTTTATCTGAAAACGGCTTTACCGTCATATACAGTTAAGTAACATTTTGAATACAGTTTTTCACCCTCAAAGGGAGTAGCCCGACCTTTTGAAAGAAATTTTGAAGTATCAACCACTGTTTCTTCTTCTAAATTCCAAACACTAAAACTTTTATCAAACTTAATATTAAATCGTTTTCGCGGGTTTACCGCTAAAAGTTCAACCAGTTTTTCGAGCGTTATAATGCCTGTCCTTACAAGTTTTGTATAAAGTACGGGGAATGCAGTTTCAAGCCCTACTATACCAAAAGCACTGCCTTTAAGTCCTTTTGACTTTTCTTCCGCACTGTGCGGTGCATGGTCGGTCGCTATCATATCAATAGTGCCGTCCTTTATCCCCTCTATCAGTGCCAACCTATCCTCTTTTGAACGTAGCGGAGGATTCATTTTAAATCTTCCGTCTTCTAAAAGGCAATTTTCATCAAGTGTGAGATAATGCGGTGCGGTTTCACAGGTTATATCAACGCCGTCCGCCTTTGCTTTCCTTATAAGCTCAATACTTTCTTTACAGGAAATATGACATACGTGATATGCACAACCCGTTTGCCTTGCAAGTTCTATATCACGCTTAATAGGTTTCCATTCGCTTTCAGAACATATACCCTTATGACCGTGCGACTTAGCATATACACCGTCGTGTATATATCCGCCGAACAGCAGTGAATTATCTTCACAATGAGCCACAATAATTTTACCTAAAGACTTTGCCTTAATCATAGCCTCTCTCATAAGTTCGTCAGACTGCACACCCTTGCCGTCATCTGAAAAAGCTATAACACTGTCTGCCATATCTTCCATATCGGAAAGTTCTTTACCAAACTCGCCTTTGGTTATTGCACCATACGGATAAACCGATATCGTAGCATCTTTTTTTATTATGTCGGTCTGTACCTTTAAACTATCCAAACTGTCAGGTACGGGTTTTAAATTAGGCATTGTGCAAACACATGTATATCCACCGTGAGCCGCCGCTTCACAACCCGTTAAAATACTCTCTTTATAAATAAAACCCGGTTCGCGAAAGTGAACATGCACATCGCAAAAACCGGGTAAAATAACGTATTTAAAATAATCTTCCTTTTGAATAACGCCGTCAACTAAAGATAACTCTTCCGCTTTAGGGGAAAAGTGAAGAAATGACTTTATTTTGAAAACCAATGATGATATATCTTTCATAACAGCCACTCCTTTTTATATTTACACAAAAACACGCAGATATAAAATATCTGCTACCCAAAAGTTTAAAACTTCAAAGATTTACTTTTTGGTATTATAACATTATAAATAGAAATTGTCAATTACTATTTGAAAGTTTTTCATACAAATTGTATATATTTTTTTAATACTTACAAAATATCCAATATATGGTATATTTTGCGGTTGACAGTTTTTTAAAATTATGATAAAATATTATGGTTTCATTTGTATTTTCGGGACGATTTCATATGAAAGAAGAGTATATTTCAAATTCGCCGGAAGATACCGAAAAAATTGCCGAAAAACTTTCTTCTAACCTTATAGGCGGAGAGGTAATCGCATTTACGGGCGACCTTGGTATGGGTAAAACCTGTTTTGTACGAGGTCTTGCAAGGGGTCTTGGGTTTTCAGGTGAAGTCACCTCACCTACTTTTGCAATAATAAACGAATACCGTGGCGGCAGGCTTGATATTTTCCACTTTGATATGTATAGGGTGGCAGACTGGAACAATTTATATTCTACTGGGTATTTTGAATACTGTGAATACGGCGGAGTCGTTGCGGTTGAATGGAGCGAAAATATAGCGTCCGCTTTACCGCAAGATGCTATTTATATTGATATTAAAAGAATTGACGATACAAAAAGAAAAATTACCGTTACAAGGGGGAATTTATTTGAAGATATTGGCACTTGAATGTTCAGCCTCCCCTGCTTCCGTTGCGGTAATTGATAACGGTAAAATTATTTCGGAATGTTTTATAAACGTAAAACTTACGCACTCACAAACGCTTATGCCTATGGTTAAATCTGCACTTGATTTATCGCTTACAAAATTTGATGATATCGTTGGTTTGGCAATATCGTCAGGTCCGGGGTCATTTACGGGTATCAGAATAGGAATAAGTGCTCTAAAGGGGCTTTGTACTGCAAATAAACTGCCCTGTGTGGGTGTATCGACGCTTAGATGCATAGCAGAAAACTTTAAGGGACAAAACGCTGTTATTTGTGCTGTTATGGACGCCCGTTGCAATCAGGTATATAACGCTTTATTTAAGGTGGACGGCGATAATATAAACCGTTTATGCGAGGACAGGGCGTTAATGTGTACCGAACTTGCAGAGCAATTAAGCAAATATAATGAAAAAATAATTGTCTGCGGTGACGGTGCAGATTTATTTTATAAATTTGTAAATGATAACAAAAATACGGTTTTAGCACCCGAAAAACTAAAATACCAAAGTGCAACAGGCGTTGGCCTTTGTGCGTACGGTGAGTTTTTATCAGGTAATACGGTATCGTCTGATAAACTTTTGCCTGTATATTTAAGATTACCGCAGGCAGAACGGGAACTAAAATCAAAAAAGGAGAAAGAAAAATGAAAATAGCAATCGGTTGCGACCACGGCGGTCTTGAACATAAAAACGCCATTGCCGAACATTTAAAAGAACGCGGTTTTGACGTTAAGGACTTCGGCATTTATGAGCAGGTATCTGTTGACTATCCCGATATAGCCGTAAAGGTAACGGGTGCTGTCACAAGCAAAGAATGTGAACTCGGTATTTTGGTTTGCGGAACGGGTATTGGTATGTCGATGGCCGCAAATAAGGTAAAGGGTATCAGGGCGGCTGCTTGCAGTGACCATTTTTCTGCCAAATATACAAGATTGCACAATAATGCAAACGTCCTTTGTTTAGGCGGTCGTGTTATTGGCATTGGCACGGCAATTGAACTCGCAGACCTATTTGTTGACACAGAGTTTGAGGGCGGCCGTCACCAAAGAAGAATTGATAAAATAACAGCGTTGGAGGAATGATTTATGTCAATACTTGTTACAGGCGGTGCTGGATATATAGGAAGTCATACCTGTGTTGAGATGCTTAATGCAGGAAAAGACGTTGTTGTTATTGATAATCTTGATAACAGCAACAAAGAATCTATTTCGAGAGTAGAAAAAATAACGGGGAAAAAGATTAAATTTTACCAAAATGACGTTAGAGACCGTGACGCTCTTAAAAAAATATTTACCCAAAATAATATTGAAGCCGTAATTCACTTTGCAGGTCTAAAAGCGGTTGGAGAATCGGTAAAAAAGCCTATTATGTACTATACAAATAATTTAAAAAGTACTTTAACGCTTATTGAAGTTATGACGGAATTTAACGTTAAAAATATAGTATTTTCCTCATCTGCTACAGTTTACGGCGTTGCAAAGGAAATGCCCCTTAAAGAGGGTATGCCGACGGGTGCTATAAACCCATACGGCAGAACAAAATTATTTATCGAAGATATTTTGCGTGACCTCTATGTTTCGGATAACGGTTGGTCAATAGCGTTACTTCGTTACTTTAACCCGATAGGTGCTCACAAAAGCGGTACTATAGGTGAAGACCCCAAGGGAATACCTAATAACCTTATGCCTTATATTGCACAGGTTGCAGTCGGAAAACTTGAAAAACTCCACGTATTCGGCAACGATTACAATACGGTTGACGGTACGGGTGTGAGAGATTATATACACGTAGTTGATTTGGCAATAGGTCACGTAAAGGCTGTTGATTGGGTGCTTAAAAACACAGGTTGCGAGGAAATAAATTTAGGTACGGGAAACGGTACGAGCGTACTTGAACTTCGTAATGCGTTTGTAAAGGCATCGGGCGTTGATATTCCCTACGTTATAGACCCACGCCGTCCAGGTGACCCCGATGAGGTTTACGCAGATGCAACAAAGGCAAAAGAATTGCTCGGTTGGACTGCTTTAAGAGGAATTGAAGAAATGTGCGAGGACACATGGCGTTGGCAAAGTGCTAACCCCAACGGTTATGATAAATAAAAAAACAGACAGTCGGTAATAGTAAGAAACTTAAAACTAAAAACGGGCGGATGTGGGCATCCGCCCCTACAAAAACTATATTCCCGCCTGTGGCGCAGCTGGATAACGCAGCAGATTCCGATTCTGAAGAACGGGGGTTCGAATCCCTTCAGGCGGGCCAGAAAAAAGCACCCATCGGGTGCTTTTTTCAATGAAGTCGCCCTTACGGGCTAATGAAGAATGAAGACGCTTACGCTAATGAAGAAATTAAGGTGTTCGCTTCGCTCACGGATTATAGGGTGACTTCGCTTCATGCAAGCGTTAGCGAGTGCTTCATAGAAACTGTTTGGTTTCTGCTTCATGTTTGCGAAGCAAACGCTTCATTCCAAGTGAACTTCA